>CAKRPM010000010.1 GCA_934378025.1 uncultured Eubacteriales bacterium
GAGATACCTTTGTAAAAACGCTGGTTGAATTGGCAAAAAACAATAAAAACATTGAGTTATTGACCGGCGATCTTGGGTTTGGTGTTTTAAAGCCGTATTTTGAAGCTGTTCCCGATCAATATACCGATGTGGGAATTGCCGAACAAAACATGGCCTCTATGGCGGCGGGCATGGCGCTCAGCGGCAAAACGGTTTTTACCTATTCAATCGGAAATTTTCCGACGCTGCGCTGCCTTGAGCAAATTCGAAACGATTGTGCCTATCCGCATGCGAATGTAAAAATCGTTTGCGTCGGCGGTGGGTTTGTGTACGGTTCGCTCGGAATGAGCCATCATGCAACGGAAGATATCTCCTGCATGCGCGCTTTGCCGGGCGTTGCGGTTGTGTGCCCGGGAGATCTTGTGGAGGCCGAGGAGGCAACGAAGGCAATTGAGGAATATCCCGGTACGGTTTATCTTCGGTTGGGACGCGGCGGCGAAAAACGAATTCATGATTCACTTGACGGTTTTGAAATCGGAAAGGCCATAAAGATTCGTTCGACCGGCAGCGATGTTGCATTCTTTTCAACGGGCGCCATTCTTGATGAGGCCGCAGGTGCATGCGAGTTGCTGACCCAAGAGGGCATCGGTGTAGAACAATATAGTTTCCCGACGGTGAAGCCGATTGATAAAACCGCCATAATTGAATGTGCAAAAAAGGTCAAGCTGATGGTTACGCTGGAGGAACATAATATCGTCGGCGGATTCGGCAGCGCGGTTTCAGAGGTTTTGACGGATGCGGGTTGCGGACAAAAGCTCCTTCGACTGGGACTGAACGACGAATACTGCTCAAAGGTCGGCAGTCAGACCTATCTTAGAGAACAATTCGGATTGGATGCAAAGTCTGTGGCGGAAAAAGTTAAGAGGGCGCTGAAATGAAAGCTTTGATTTTAGTCAACAACGAAATGACCCTTTATAATTTTCGCCAAGAATTTTTAAATACATTGATCCAAAACGGATATGAGGTGGTCATTTCCATGCCGTCCGGAAAATATGATCAGTTGTTTTCCGAAATGGGATGTAAAATTATTCATACGGAGCTTTCCATGCATGGCATGAACCCGTTTAAAGATTTTAAGCTTCCGAAAATTTATCAGGCCATCATAAAAAAAGAAAAGCCGAATATAGTTATTACCTACACAATTAAGCCGAATATTTACGGAGGAGTAGCCGCCGGACGGTGTAAGGTTCCGTGTATTTCCACAGTGACCGGCCTGGGCGCCGCTTTTGAAAAAGGCTGGCTGATCAGCAAAATTTCCTATCTTTTATATCGCATCGGAACTCGAAAAACGGCATGTGTTTTTTTCCAAAACAAAGCGCACAGCGAGCAGTTCGCGCGCAACGGTATTGCCGTCGGCCGTCATGTGATCGTTGCCGGAAGCGGCGTCAATTTAAAAAAGCATGCTTTTGTACCGTATCGGGAAGAGGATCGTATACGATTGCTGTTTGTGGGGCGCGTTACTAAGGATAAAGGCATTGATGAGTTGATTGCAGCCGTCCGAAAGATCAAAGAAAATACCGATTTGCCGGTTTCGCTGGAACTTCTCGGCAACATCGAAGCGGGGTATGACGAAAAAATTTCGGATTGCCAAAAGGAAGGCATGCTGATCTATCACGGACGTCACGAAAATGTGCATGATTATATCAAAGATTGCAGTGCGGTTGTCCTGCCGTCCTATCATGAGGGGCTTGCGAATGTTTTGCTTGAGGCTGCTGCCTGCGGGCGTCCGGTCATTGCTTCAAAAATCAACGGCTGTATTGAAGCGTTTGACGATGGCGTCACCGGCATCGGTTGTGCTCCGAGGGATGAGGACAGCTTATATGACGCCATTGTTGATTTTGCAAAGCTCAGCAAAGAGCAACGCGCCGAAATGGGCCGCAAGGGTCGCGAGAAAGTGGAAAAAGAATTTGATCGCGAAGCGGTAAATCAAATTTATCTTTCCAAAATCGATGAAATTTGTCAGAGCGAACGCGATCCTCTGCTTGTATAACCTCACAACATATCCGCACTTTTTTGATTTGCGGTAAATAAATCAAACTGTAAGGAGATAAAACAAATGTCACTTTATGAAAAAATCATTCGTAATGAGGAAAAAATTGCCCTTGTAGGTCTCGGATATGTCGGTATGCCGATTGCCGTTGAATTTTCAAAGCATGTAAACGTGATCGGTTTTGATATCAATCAAGCAAAAGTTGAGGCATACAAACGCGGTATCGATCCGACGCAAGAGGTTGGCGATGAGGCCATTCAAGCTTGCAAGGTGGATTGGACAGCCGATGAGACAAGACTTAAAGAAGCAAAATTTATCATTGTTGCCGTTCCTACGCCGGTCAATGATGATACCACACCGGATTTGACGCCGGTAATCGGATCAAGCGAAATTGTCGGACGAAATTTAACAAAAGGGGCAATCGTCGTATATGAATCGACGGTTTATCCCGGCGTAACGGAGGAAACCTGCGTGCCGATTTTGGAGCGGGAATCCGGGTTGAAATGCGGCGTTGATTTTAAGGTCGGATATTCACCGGAACGTATCAATCCGGGGGATAAGGTTCATCGATTGACAACCATTAAAAAAATCGTATCCGGTATGGATGATCAGGCACTTGAAGAGATCGCCAATGTTTATCAAATTGTTGTAGCCGCAGGCGTACATAAGGCTTCCTGCATCAAGGTTGCCGAAGCGGCAAAGGTTATTGAAAATAGCCAACGGGACATTAACATTGCGTTTATGAACGAGTTGTCGATTATTTTTAATAAAATGGGAATTGATACGCTGGAGGTTCTGGAAGCCGCCGGCACAAAATGGAATTTCCTGCCGTTTCGGCCGGGCTTGGTCGGCGGCCATTGTATCGGCATCGATCCGTATTATCTGACATACCGCGCCGAGCAATTCGGCTATCACAGTCAGATTATTCTTTCCGGAAGACGCATTAATGACGACATGGGAAAATATGTTGCGGAGCAAACCGTAAAACAGTTGATTAAAGCGGATAAATCCATTCGAAGCGCCAAAGTCGGCTGTCTCGGAATTACGTTTAAGGAAGATTGTCCGGATGCCCGTAACAGTAAAGTTGATGATATTTTAAAGGAATTTCGTGAGTACGGTATTACACCGATTGTTTGTGATCCGGTTGCGGATGCACCCGACGCTAAGCGTTTTTACGGTGTGGATTTAGTGCCGCTTTCCGAAATGAAAGATCTCGACTGTCTGATCATTGCCGTTGCGCACCGTCAGTTCAGAGAGCTGTCCAATGAGGACATTGCAAAAATGTTCAAAAAAGACGAAACAAACGATCGAAAAGTAATTGTTGATGTCAAGGGCGTTCGTAATAAAAACGAGTTGCTTTCGCTTGGTTATAAATATTGGAGACTGTAATTATGGGATACAAAGATTTGAAATTTGCAAAAGATTCACTTTTCCTTGTGACCGGCGGCGCCGGTTTTATCGGTTCGAATTTGTGCGAAGCAATTTTAAATTTGGGATACAAGGTTCGTTGTTTGGATGATCTTTCTACCGGCAAACAGGCAAATGTCGATATGTTTCTTTCCAATGATCGCTATGAATTTATTCAAGGCGATATTAAGGATTTCGATACCTGTATGTCGGCTTGTGAAGGCGTTGATTTTGTTCTTAACCAGGCTGCCTGGGGCAGTGTACCCAGATCGATTGAAATGCCGCTGTTTTATTGCGCCAACAATATTCAAGGTACCTTAAATATGATGGAAGCGGCAAGACAGCAACATGTTAAAAAATTCGTGTATGCCTCCTCCTCATCCGTATACGGAGATGAGCCGAACTTGCCGAAAACCGAGGGGCGTGAGGGAAATTTGCTTTCACCTTATGCGCTCACCAAGCGCTGCGATGAGGAATGGGCCAAGCAGTATACGATGCATTATGGGTTGGATACGTACGGGCTGCGTTATTTCAATGTTTTCGGCAGAAGGCAGGACCCCAACGGTGCTTATGCGGCGGTCATTCCGAAGTTTATTAAGCAGTTGATGGATGATGAAAGACCGACCATTAACGGCGACGGTAAACAAAGCCGTGACTTTACATATATCGAAAACGTCATTGAAGCTAATCTAAAGGCGTGCCTTGCGCCGCATGAAGCTGCGGGACAGGCTTTTAACATTGCGTACGGCGGGCGAGAGTACTTGATTGATATATATTATATGCTGACAAAAGCACTGAACAAAAATATCGAACCGCATTTCGGGGCCGACCGGAAGGGCGACATTAAACATTCCAATGCCGATATTTCAAAAGCCAAAAGACTGTTGGGATATAATCCGGAGTACGATTTTGAAAAAGGACTCAGCGAGGCTATTGAATGGTATAAAGCCAATCTTTAAGAATTTCCGAGGTACTGATTATGCAAAAAAATGATGCGCCGAAACGCGGAAGAGATACATTTAAAAAAATCAAATGGTTGTTATCTTTTTTCGTGTCGTTTTATAGACTTTTTCCCGTAAAAACTCGTAAAAAATTGTTGGAAAGACATCGCTATACACGGGGAAAACTCGGAATCGGATTGCGCTATGCACTGTTGAAATCGCTGGCGGCTTATTGCGGCGATAATGTTTCGGTTTTTGAAGGAGTTTATCTTTTAAATCCGCAAAATCTACGCGTGGGCAACAACGTCAGTATTCAGCCGATGTGCTATATCGAATGCGGAAAAGATCCTGCTTTGCCACTGATTATTGAAGATGATGTTTCCATTGCACACGGTGCAACGCTTATGGCTACCACGCATACCTACAGCGATCTCAACCTCCCGATCAAAGATCAACCGGTCGAAACAAAGGCGCTTCATATTCATGAGAATGTTTGGATCGGTGCCAAGGCCTCTATTCTTGCCGGTGTAACCTTAGCAAGCGGCTGTATTATCGGGGCGGGGGCTGTCGTTACAAAAGACACAAAAGAAAATACGATATACGGCGGCGTGCCCGCAAGGGTCATTAAGGAGCGTTGACAATGAATGTGGTATTTGTTCATGATCATAAATTTCGCCGCGTTGCCGGGAAGCTTTATTCACCGGGCGGCTTATCAAATGAAATACTGGAACGATACGTTTCTGTTTTCGGGTCGATTACCGTAATCGGCCGTATTATTGAGGAAAATACCGCAGCTCCGACTTATAGTTTGATTTCAAACCCGAACATTAGTATTTTACCATCGGCGGATTTAAAAGAAAAATGTCGGCAAGCGGACGCCGTTATTGCACGTCTGCCGAGCATTAACGGTTATAAGGCGGTTCATTATGCAAAGAAGTTTCACAAGCCGTATCTTGTTGAGGTGGTCGGGTGCACTTGGGACGCGTATGTTAACTATGGAATGAAGGGAAAAGCGGCGGCATTGCCGGCCTATCTTTTAATGCGAAAATGTGTAAAAAATGCACCGTATGCCGTGTATGTTACTAAATTTTTTCTGCAAAAACGCTATCCTTGTAAAGGAACTACGGCCGCCATATCCGATGTATCTCTGAGCGACGGCGTACAAACACCGAAGCATGAGCCGTATTTACCCGGTGGGCCGCTTGTCCTTGGAACGGTCGCCGCGGTTGATGTGGCCTATAAAGGTCAGAGCTATATTGTTCGGGCAATTCCTATGATTAAAGAGCGACTCGGCGTGGACGTTATTTATAAGCTTGTCGGCGCCGGCAATACGGAGAATCTCCGTAGGGTAGCGCAAGAGGCAGGCGTTTCATCACTGGTTTTTGAAGGCACATTGCCGCATGATGATGTTTTTGCCTGGTTGGATACCTTGGATTTGTATGTTCAGCCGAGTTTGGTGGAGGGATTATCCAGAGCGGTGATTGAAGCAATGAGCAGGGGACTGCCGTGCATCCTTTCAAATTGCGGCGGAAACGGCGAGTTGGTGGATCCGGAATATCTGGTCACTTTAAAAGATAAAAAACGTCTGGCGCAGCTTTTTGCCGATCGAATTTGCTCTCTTGTAGAGCAAAAACAATTGCAGCAGGTCGGCGAAAAAAATCAGCAGGTTGCGCTTTCACAGTACGGAACAGCGCATTTAGCTCAAATTCGAAATGATTTTTATAACTTATTTAAATCATTTGTAAATCAATAAAACAATTTAGGTGTTGAAAAAATGAAGATCGGTATAATTATCGGCTCTCTCGGATTGGGCGGTGCCGAAAGGGTAACTGTAAATTTATCGGAATGGTGGACGGAAAAAGGACATTCTGTCAGCATTTATACGACCATGAAAAAGCCGAAAAATGAATACGGTATTTCAAATGAAATTCGGCGGTTTGAATGTTTTGACGCCTCCGGAAAATTTGCCATTATCAAAAAATTGCGAAAAATCCTTTCAACGGATCAGCCGGATATCGTGCTGGTCATGGATACGCCGATGTGCGTTGTGGCGGTTCCTGCATTGCTGGGACTGAAAATTCCGTTTGTTGTTTCCGAACGGAGCGCACCGGGTACGACCGCCATTAAAACGGCGACAAAGCTCCTTTCGCACACTCTGATGCGTTTTGCCGACGGCTTTGTTTTTCAAACCAATGACGCGAAAAATTACTACAGCACGGCCATACAAGCCAAGAGCACCATTATTCCGAATCCTTTGCTCTCGGATCGTTTGCCGGAGGTTTTTTTAGGAGAAAGAGATAAAAAAGTTGTGGCGGTCGGAAGACTGATTCCGGCCAAAAACTATCCGTTACTCTTTGAGGCGTTTTCGCTTTTTTCCAAAAATCATACCGACTTTTGCTTGGAGATATATGGCGAGGGCGTCCTTCATGAAACGCTTCAGCGGCAGATTGATACGAATTACGCCGATTGTAATATTACCCTGATGGGGGCGTCTGATGATGTCTTAGATCGTATTAAAGACGCCGCAATATTTGTATTATCATCCAAAATCGAGGGGATGCCGAACGCTTTGATTGAGGCGATGGCACTTGGAATTCCGTCCATCTCCACCGATTGTCCTTCGGGTGGCCCGAAGGATCTGATTGTACCGGACGAAAACGGAATTTTAGTTCCCAATGACAATGCTTCGGCACTGGCCGAGGCCATGCAGCGGTTGGCTGATCATGCCGAGCTTTCTCATAGGCTTGGCAAAAATGCAGTTCAAATCCGCCAAAAGCTCGACATTAACGTAACCGGTCAGGCATGGCTTGACTTTTTCAATAAGGCAATCACGAGGGGGAAATCAAATGCGTGAAAAAAAAATAACACGTTATTACAGAAAAGCAAACTGGTGTTATCGGCATCATATTCCGGTGATACCCGGCTTTCTCATGCGTCTTTGCCGTTTGATTTACAGTATTGACATACCGTATACTTGCGTGTTGGGAAGAAATGTTGTCTTTGAACATAACGGCCTCGGATGCGTCATTCACAGCCGCGCCGAAATCGGTGAGGGCACCCAGATCTATCAGAATGTAACCATCGGCGGCCGAAACGGCAGAGGGCATCCCATCATCGGCAAAAATGTATTTATCGGTGCCGGAGCATGTGTTTTAGGCGGTATAACCATCGGTGATAATGCGGTGATCGGTGCCAATGCAACCGTAATATCGGATGTGCCGGCGGGCGCCGTGGTTGTCGGAGATAAGGCGAGAATTATTGAAAAACCTCATCCGGATCAGGAGAACAGTTGATGAAAAGAACACCGAAAAAAATTTGGGCGCTCTTTACAACAATTGTTTTAGGAGTCGCTTGTATAATTTCCCATCGGCTTATTGAACAGGGTGCCGGAAGTGAATTTAATCAGACAATCGGTCTATTGGGATTGTTTGCGTTTTTGTGGTGTGGTTTTACAATATGTGTGCGAACCGGCACGATGTTTTCCCTGGTATTTATGTTCGAGTTTGCATTTTATATTTTGACGCTCGGACAAAGCTTTTTGTATGGTCTGGGAATTGATCTTGATTCTACGCTGGATCTGTATCTTCAAAATCCGGCTTCGCAGGTAAACCGAGCGTATTTATTTTCAATCTGCTGTTTACTGGCGCTTCATATCGGCATTTTGCTATATTCGCCTCAACGAAGACGCAAAAAAAGAAACGATGCCTCAGTTGACTATACACGCAGCATGAAAACCGTTGCGCACATCGGGTTGCCGATTGCTTTTATTGCTTATGCCTATCAAATGGTTTCACTCTTTTCCGTATATTCCGCATCCGGCTATTCCGATGCGTATGAAAGTATATCGGGCACCTCTTTATTTATTAAACTTGTCAATATCATTGCAAAATTTTTCCCCTTTCTCTTGTTTTTGTTGCTTGCCGCCTATCGCGATAATAAACGAAAAAGACTGCCGATTATTATTACCTTGCTTTTTATTTCCTTTTTAAATTTTGCCATCGGAAACCGAAGCGAGCCGATTTGTTATATTATGGCGGTTTTGTGGTTTTATCGCCGTTACGCGGAAAACAGAGCCGAGAAACGGCGGGCGGCCAGATGGCTGATGATCACCGCACTGCTTTTGCTGATCATTGTTCCGATTATCGGTGAAGCACGAAACACGGGCGAACTCAGCCTTGCGACGGTGCTCAATTCGTTCAGCGGCACCGAATCAGCCATTGAACAAATCAAAAAGACGATTATCAGCATGGGTTGGTCAGCGTTTCCGACCATTAAAACAATGTATTTGATCCCGTCTTTGTATAACTATCATTACGGGCAATCCTATTTCTTTGCATTGTTGGCGATTATTCCGAATATTTTCGGCGGAACACATATTGCCGTAAAGTATGCCGGTCTTCCGCAATGGTTGAAAAAAGCACTGCACATGAGCTTTGGTCCCGGCTTTTCCATGCCTGCCGAGGCATATTACAATTTCGGTTGGATGGGCATTGCCGCTATGCCGTTTTTGGGGCTGTTAATCGCCAAAATCTTGGATGAATCGGCCGAAAAGGAAAGTGCTATGCGGCTGTACGTTATGATGGCGGGATTTGTTATTCTGTTTTCAATTCCGAGACGTGAAATGCTAACTGCAGTCAGAACATTTGCATACTATATCGGCATTGTTTATCTTGCCGTACGGTTCATTCATCGGTGCACAACGCCGCGTCATTCGCGTGAACAACAGTATTTTACAGAATTTTGATTGAGTTTGAGGTCAGTAATGAAAAAAGCCAGCGCAACACAAAATTATATCTATAATACCTTATATAAGGTACTGACATTTATTACCCCGTTAATTACGGCTCCGTATTTGGCCAGGGTCATCGGAAGGGATGCCGTCGGCATTTTTTCATATACTTATGCCATTGCTTATAATTTTACATTGTTGGCAAAGCTCGGTTTGATCAGCTACGGAAGCCGTGCGGTGGCACGGGTACGCGACGATAAAACCCTTTTATCAAAAACGTTTTCCGAAATTTATCTCATGCAATTGCTGACCACTGCCTTCGCGTCGATCGTTTATTTTGTTTATGCCCTTGCATTTGCAACGGATTATAAAACCATTATTTTGGTAAACGGCCTTTATGTACTGGGAATTGCTTTTGATATCGATTGGTTATTTTACGGACTGGAAAACTTTAAAATGACCTCCATGCGAAATGCCGTTGTGAAGGTTTTAACGGTTTTTGCCATATTGTTGTTTGTAAAAACCAAAGAGGATTTGTTGATCTATGTCATCATTATGGTGGCAAGTGATATGATTCGATTTTTATCGATTTGGATTCATTTTCACAAATGTACATATTTTTCAAAAATTAAATTTTCAGATTGTTTACGCAGATTTAAGCCGAATTTGCTGCTTTTTGTTCCGGTAATTGCGACCAGCATTTATCGCTCGATGGATAAAATTATGTTGGGTGCAATGTCAACGATGTCGGAAACCGGATTGTATGAAAATTCCGAAAAAATTGTGTTTATGCTTTTGGGATTCATCACGTCGCTGGAGTCGGTGATGATGCCCAGAATTTCCAATTTGCTTGAAACCGGCCGTAAAAAAGATGCACTGGCAAGTATTGATAAATCATTTACTTTTGTGATTTTCTTAACTTCGGCAATGGCGTTTGGCGTTTGCGGAATTACCGAGCGGTTTGTTCCTTTGTTTTACGGCAGCGAGTTTTTAGGTGTCATTTCTCTTTTGCCGTGGTTGGCCGTCACGTTAATTTTTATCGGCTGGGCCAATGTCATTCGTACGCAGTACGTCATTCCTGTCGGAAAGGATACGCTGTACCTATGGTCCACGGTTATCGGCGCCGTATCAAATTTAATAATTAATTATTTGCTGATTCCGAAGCTCGGCGCTTTCGGGGCGGTAATCGGAACGATTGTGGCGGAACTAAGCGTTGCATGCTTCCTTTCTGCCGTTGTTCGCAAACAATTGCCGATATTCACTTATTTAAAGAAAAACTGTGCCTTTATCGCGTTTGGCGTGGTCATGGCGGTTATTACCCATTTTTGCGGAAAGATCTTTGCCAGTAGTTATATATCGCTTTTATTTCAAGTGTTCGTCGGAGCGGCATTTTATCTGACGGCAAGTCTTTTCTATTTAAAACGGTTTAACGCAGAGCTGTACGCGCAACTCTCTTATCGTATCAAACGTCTGTATCATCGATTTGTAAAAAAAGCGTAATTTTAGGATTTTTGTGAAGGGATAGATTTATCGTTATGAATGAACCGAAACATGTTGTTTTGCTTTCAAAAGACGCGCAACTGACCGATTATTTTCCGACTTACGGCAACACCTATTGGAAAACGCCGAATATTGATGAGCTTGCCGCTAAGGGGACGGTTTTTCGATGCCATTACACCGCAGCGCCTTCAACGGCCATGGCCTTCACTAGTATGTTTACCGGATTGTATCCCTATCAGCTGGATCGCAAAGATTATACAGAGGTGGAGGAATATAATCAAAGCACGACGCTTTTTGATGAAATGTACGCAAAAGGGTATGAGTGTCATCTGCTTTGGAGCAATAATTACATAAAAATGGCGGATAAGTACTCCAAGTGCTATGGAAAGCATACCATTCGGCATGAATCCAAAAAACTCAATCAGTCGGTTGGGGTGCACATGCCACGCAATGAAGATCAAAATAATTTAGTACCGGATGATCAAAAGGTAAAAGAAGTTATGACCTATTTGGTCGGCGAGCTTGATTCGATCGATCGTACAAAACCGATATTTTTATGGATTCATTTGCCGCATGTTTTGTTGGGACGGTGCGGCTACGGTCAGGATATTGATTTGCTGGATGAATTTGTAGGCGAGATACGAAAAAGATTCGGTGATGACGGAATTTATATTACGGCGGATCATGGAAATATGAACGGTTATAAAGGAAAAACGACCTATGGCTTTGATGTAAATCAGCCGGCCATTCACATACCGCTGATCACACCGCGTATTGACGGGCAAGCGGAAATCAATTTTCCGACGACCAATGCGCAGTTGATGGACATTATTTTAAACCGACGTGTGCAAAAGCGTGAATTTATCGTTTCGGATACGCAGTATTATGCACAGCCGTACCGAAAAACCGCGATTATTAAAGATCATTATAAATATATTTATAATAAATTTAAACGCACGGAAGAATTATACGATCTTTCTTTTGATCCGAACGAAAACATAAATTTGCTTGATAAACTTCTCTATGATACAGACAGAAACAGATATGTAAATGTTGAACAGGTCATTTTTTATCCGTATCGTCATGAAGCAATGGAAGCGTATCATAAAATCAAAGAGTATTTTAATTCTTTTTGGAAAACGGCCGATCCTTGGACCGAAAAGAAAAACTACATAGAACGAAAGCTGAAAAACTACAAAGCGCTGATTAAGCGAAATTTGGGACGATAGAGGGGAATTATATATGAAAGCTGTTATACTCAATTCAGGGCTTGGACATAGGATGGGCGTTTTGACCAGCGAACATCCGAAGTGTATGACCGAAATATCGGCACATGAAACAATTTTAAGCAGACAACTGACTCTTTTGGCTGCGGCCGGTATTACGGATGTTGTCATGACGACCGGTTATTTTGATGATGTACTGGTCAATTATTGCCATTCTCTCTCCTTGCCGCTGAACATTCAATTTGTCCGTAATCCGCTTTATGCGCAAACCAATTATATCTATTCGATTTATTGTGCAAAAGATGTTTTGGACGATGATATTCTTTTGATGCACGGCGATCTTGTTTTTGAATACTCCGTTCTTGAGGATATGCTTGCCAATAAAAACAGTTGTATGAAGATTTCAACAACGCTGCCGTTGCCCGAAAAGGATTTTAAAGCAGTGGTCGGCGACGGTAGGGTAAAAGCTGTCGGAATTGAATTTTTCGATAAAGCTGCGGAAGCCCAGGCATTATATAAACTGAATCGCAAGGATTGGCGGATTTGGCTGGATAAAATATGCAAGTTTTGTGAAAATGATCAACGCGATTGCTATGCCGAAAAAGCGCTCAATTGCGTAACGGATCAGTGCCATATTGAGGCCTTTGACGCAAAAGACCGTCTTTGCACCGAAATTGATACGCCGGAGGATCTTGCCGTAGTTCGGGATAAACTTGCCGCCATTGAAAATCGCACGGTGTATATGTGCTTTTCAACGGATATGATCCACAGCGGTCATATAAACATTATTCGAAAGGCGGAAAAACTCGGAAAATTAACCATCGGGGTTTTGTCTGACGAGGCGGTGGCTTCTTTTAAACGCTTCCCGCTTTTGCCCTTTGAGGAGCGAAAAATCCTTTTTGAAAATATTTCAGGGGTTCGTCGCGTTGTTGAACAAAAAACGCTGTCGTATAAGGAAATTTTACGTGAACTTAAACCGGATTTTGTCGTTCACGGCGATGATTGGAAAGAAGGATTTCAAAAACCGATCCGCGATGAGGTTTGTAATATACTGGCCGAATACGGCGGAAAGCTAATCGAATACCCGTATACCAAGGATGACAAGTATGAAATGTTGGAAAAACAGTCCAGAGAGCAACTTTCCATGCCGGATTTTCGACGCGGTCGTCTGAAAAAACTGATCAATATGAAAGGCTGTGTAACGGCGCTGGAGGCTCACTCCGGAATTACCGGTTTGATTGCCGAAAAAACAACGGTTTTGCAGGACGGAAAGACCTATCAGTTTGATGCCATGTGGGTTTCTTCTCTTTGTGATTCAACAGCAAAAGGAAAGCCCGATATTGAATTGGTCGATATGACCTCGCGTTTTCGAACGATTGATGATATCATGGAGGTTACCAC
>CAKRPM010000011.1 GCA_934378025.1 uncultured Eubacteriales bacterium
GGTTCGAGTGATCGACTCGGACGGCAGCCAGCTGGGTATTATGGACGCCGCACGCGCCAATCAGCTTGCGCAAGCGCAGGATCTTGATTTGGTGAAGATTGCGCCCAAGGCACAGCCGCCGGTTTGCAGAATCATGGATTACGGAAAATATTGTTACGATCAGACCAAAAAGGAAAAAGAAGCAAGAAAAAATCAAAATATCGTAACGGTGAAGGAAATTCAGTTGACCTTGAAAATTGATACGCATGATATCAACACCAAGGCCGGTCATGCAATCCGCTTTTTGAAAAACGGCGACAAGGTAAAGGTTGTCGTTAAGTACAAAGGCCGCGAAATGGCGCATACCGAGCTCGGTCATGCAATTGCCAAGCGTTTTTACGAACTGACCGAGGGCTTTGCGATTATTGAAAAGCCCGCGAAACTGGAGGGCAGAAATCTGATTATGATTTTGGCGCCCGACCCTGCGAACAAAGAAAAGAAATAAAGGAGGATTTTCAAGTGGGTAAACTGAAAACACATACCGGAGCAAAAAAGAGATTTAAGATCACCAAAGGCGGAAAGATCAAAAGAGGCCATGCCTTCCGTTCGCACATCTTAAACAAAAAAACAACCAAGCGTAAAAGAGGACTCAGAAAAGAAGCTTATTGCGATAAAACCAATGCTTCGGCAATCAAAAAGCTGATTCCCTACAAATAAAAACAAACGGAGGTTTAGATAAATGGCTAGAGTAAAAGGCGCAATGATGACGCGCAAAAGAAGAAAGAAAGTTTTAAAACTGGCAAAGGGCTATTACGGTGCCAAGAGCAAGGAATTCAGAATTGCCAATCAAGCGGTTATGCGTTCGCTGACCAATGCGTATATCGGCAGAAAACAAAAGAAGAGAGATTTCAGAAGCTTGTGGATCACTCGTATCAGCGCCGCCTGCAAAATGAACGATATCAATTATTCGCAGTTTATGCACGGCCTGAAATTGGCGGGGATTACGTTGAATCGTAAAATGCTTTCCGAAATCGCCGTTTCCGACATGGATGCATTTGCAACCTTGGTGGAAACCGCAAAAAAAGCGCTGTAAAATAAATAAACAAAGGGGGAAGATCCCCCTTTGTTTTTTTATATAAAAATATTGAATTTATTCGGAAAATACGATATGATTATTTTATTAAAAAGCAAGGGAGAAAGAAATGGACGCACAAATTATGGAAAAGGCACAGGGGATTTGTGCCGATATTATTGCCGAGGTAAAAAAAGTAATCATCGGGAAGGATGAGGTGGCACGTCAGCTGCTGGTGGCGCTGATCAGCGGCGGTCATGTTTTGATCGAGGATGTGCCGGGCGTCGGCAAAACCACGGCGGCCAAGGCGCTTGCCAAGGCGTGTGCGCTGTCCTGCAAACGTCAGCAGTTTACACCGGATGTTATGGCCAGCGACATCACCGGTTTTATGATTATGGACAAAAAAACGGGTGAATTTGTTTACAAGCCCGGCGTCGTGATGACCAATATGCTTATCGCGGATGAAATTAACCGTACTTCGCCGAAAACACAGTCGGCGCTTTTGGAAGTTATGGAGGAACGTGTGGTGACGGTTGACGGCACGTCGCATCAATTGCCCGAACCTTTTATGGTGGTGGCTACGCAAAATCCGACGGGATATGTGGGAACGTATCCGTTGCCGGAGGCGCAGCTTGACCGTTTTATGATGAAAATTTCGATGGGTTATCCGACGGCTCAAGAGGAGCTTGAAATTTTAAAAGACCGTACAACCGTGGATCCGCTGTCGACGGTTCAGCCGGCCGCCGCTTTGACGGATATTTTGCATTTGCAGGCGTTGGCGCAACAGGTATATATGGAAGACGCTGTTACGGCCTATGTGGTTTCGCTGGTGCAGGCCACCCGCACCAACAGCGATTTTCAATTGGCCGCCTCCCCGCGTGCTTCGCTGGCATTGATGAAAGCGGCGCGCGCATTTGCATTTATTTCCGGCCGTGATTACGTTCTGCCGGAGGATGTCTTTGCCATGTATAAACCGGTCATTCGCCATCGTTTAATGCTGACGGCGGAGGCAAGAATTGAGCAAAAGAATTTGGACGAAATTTTGGATGAAATTGCTGCCGGTATTAAAATGCCGGTGAAAAAATCAATATGACCGGGAGCAGAATTTTATATGCCGCAATTGTGCTGGCAGCATTCATTTTTTCTCAGGCACTGTACGATTCGGTGTCGCTTTTTACCTTGGTTTGCGTTTTGCTGTTGCCGCTTGTATCCGTCAGCTTGCTGTTCGTGGGGCGGCAAACCGTCCATATTCGCTGCAAGCTGTCGCAAACGGAAATGTATCGGTACGGCGAGGGCAAAGTGTTTGCCGAAATTCGCTGTCCCATGCCGTTGATTTCGCCGATTATGCGCGTCAACTGCCGTTTGCCGGGCGAGCATCGGGATGAAAGCGTGCCTTCGCAGCTGCATGTCAGCTTCAGTCCCATGTCGACTACGGTGATTGAAATCCCGTTTTCTTTTGATCTGCGCGGCAATTATACGGTCGGTGTGGAAAGCGTTGAAATTTGCGACTTTCTGCGTTTGGTACGAATTCGGAAAAAGATCGGCAGAGAATGGAAAGTGCGGGTGAAGCCCCGTTTTTTGGCGGTTGAGGCACCGCTGCGGCAGCGTATTTATTTGGATGACGGCACCGGAACGGACATGACGCCGGCTGTCGGCTATGCCACCGAACCGCTGGGGGTACGGGACTATATCGAAAACGAATCGCTTCGGTTTGTGCATTGGAATTTATCGGCGCAAAAGGATCAATTGATGGTAAAAACTTTTGCGGCGACAAGGCAAAAGCAGAGCTATATCCTAATGGATTTAAGCGCTGAAAATATTACCGAGCTGCACAGCCGTCGGGTCGGCGACGCGGTGGTGGAATGTGCGCTCAGCCTGGCGCGCGAAACCGTTAATGAAGTCGGGGCAACCTGCTTGATGTGGAATGCGGGCGGCCTGCAAAAGCAGGAGATTGATACGCCGGCGCAGCTGGCTGCGGCGCATGCCGCTGTGTCGATGTGCCCGTTACAAACGCAGGACAAGCTTGATAAAATACTCGATCAGATTGATGATGTGCAGGATCTTTGTGTTGTGGTCGGCAGCTTAAGCGATGCAAAAATGCGGCGGATCGACGTGCTGCGCACGGTGGTGCATTGCCCCATTAAATTGGTGGCGGTTGAAAACACCGATCATATTTCCGCCGACGTACTGCGCGGGAAAAATATTTTTTTGCAGGTACTTCATCT
This sequence comes from uncultured Eubacteriales bacterium, assembly GCA_934378025.1. Lineage (GTDB taxonomy): Bacteria > Bacillota > Clostridia > Oscillospirales > QAKW01 > Firm-08. The sequence continues at coordinate 3,277 of CAKRPM010000011.1, forward strand.
GGAGCATATTGAAGAGGGCAGGCTTTCATGAACAGAAAAACAAGAACCATACAAAATTATACCGCGTACGTTGAGAAAAGCAAAGCGGGGGTATGGGCCTGCGCATTGCAGCTTGTACTGCTGTTTTTATGTGTTTTCTCCACGGTATTGTGCTTTTCCAGCGCGCTGGCCATGACGGTGCCACTGCCGGAAATCATTTTGATTTGTCTGCTTTGTACGCTTGGTTTTGCCGCGGCGTTTTTTAACAAAATCACTTTCGGAATTTTTGCAGGCGCACTCTTGATTTTCGGGATTACCTTTTTGGACGCGATACGATCGTTTATCGAAAAGGCCGTAGAGGGCTTTAAGTTTTGTTATGATCTCGGCTTTGTCATTATGAAGGCGGCGGGCTGGAATTATACCAGTCACATGCTGACGGATGAAACAACCGTGGCCGAGATTTTAAAGGACGAGGCCCTGGTGCTGTCCTATTTCAGAAGCGTGATCGTGGTACTGGCGGTGTTTTTTGCCGCTTGGTTTGTTTCGCTGTCCTGGAAACGTCCGCGCGTATGGCCGACGTTTTTGGTGGTATTTGCGGTTTTGGCGCCCGGATTTTATATCGGATTGGCGCCGTCGCCGGTGGCCTTTTGTCTGTTGCTTTCCGGGGCGTTCGGCTTATATATTCAGACCCTTTGCGGTCGGCGTGTTTATGCACGTACGCTGGCGGCTTGGTTTAAAAGCCTCTTTAAAAAACAGGATAATAAACGACGTTTTGCCTTTACGGCCAAAAGCGGCATTTACGGTTTGAGCGTGAGTGCGATCAGTCTGGGCTTTATGCTTTTGGTGGCGCTGATCACTTATCAAACGCCTTTGGTGGAGCTGGATAATGTCCGCAAGTATTTGGATGACGGCTCTAAGTATGTGTACAATCGTTTGTTTTACGGACGCCTGGAGGTGCCGGACGGTTCGATCGGCAGTCTTTTGTCCTCCGACGAAATCAAACTTCTGAAAATTCCGCAAATTCACGATGTTCCGGTTTTTACGGTGAATTCCAAGCATAACGAAACGTTTTATTTGCGTGCATGGGTGACGGATGATTTTCAAGACAATACTTGGAAAGTGTTGGACGAAAAGGATGAGAGCGCCTTTGCGTCAAGCGTTGTTGAAGGAACGGACCCGAGTACGTTTGCCTATCGGTTGCATCAATCGTTTGTGGAAGAACGGCTGAGTATGGATCAGCAGCGCAGCTTTGGTTTTGTGACAGATGATATCACTGTAAAGGCGCGCTTTCATAAAAGCCTGGTGGCGCACATGCCGACCTATGCGACGGATGGTAAAATCACAGGCGATTTTGAGGGCATCCGAACGACGGCGGGGGAGAACAAGAGTTTTGAAGGCAGCCGCCCGGGCGGCAATCGTTACGAAATGGGTTCTTTTCAGCCGGTAATTACGACCAAGGGATTTGTTACGGCGCTCTACGCTCTTTCTCAAAAATACATGACCGTGCTGAGTACGAACACCGACGATATTGAATCTAAGCGATTTCAGCAGTATATGAAAGAAGAGCGTTCGTACGCCGCCTACGCCCAAAAGAAGTTTACCGATGATATCGGGATCAGTTATGATATGGCGGAGCGGGCGCGGCAGCTGTCCGATTCATATAGTTCCAAACTTGCCAAGGTGCTTTCCATTGAACGGTATTTTCGGGATGATTCGGTATTCACCTATACGACCACTCCCGAACAATCGGGCAGTTCGGATGCACTCACGCAAATTGAGTACAGCCTGTTTACCAATCAGGAGGGCTATTGTACGTATTATGCTACGGCGATGACGTTGATGGTTCGCTCGCTCGGATATCCGGCGCGCTTTGTCAGCGGGTATATTGTCCGTCGGGACGGAACGGCGGCCGAAAGCGATACATATACAAGAACCGTCATGGACGCGGATTGCCATGCATGGGTTGAGGTGTACTTTGACGGCCTTGGCTGGCTGAGCTTTGATCCGACCCCGGACGCGACGGAAAGCGCGCAGGAATACGAGGCGCGGTACTATGCGCTCTCCTTGGAAAGCGGCGGTACCGGCGGCGATGCGGGCGGCAGCGTTACCAAACCGGTTCGTGACAATATGGATGCAAATTATGTAGAAGAACAAGAGGAAGATCCGGCACAGATGCCCGAAATTCCCGAGGCATCGCACGCTTTGACCAACTTGCAGATTGCACTTTGGGTACTGTATGCGCTGCTGCTGTTGATCATTTTACCCGCGGCCTTGATTCTTTATACAAAACGCAAGGTAAAGCGGCTGTATGCCGGCGTATATGTGCCGAGTGACCGTCCCGCACAGACCATCAATAAAATGAACGAGAGAATTTGCTGCTGGTTGGCGTTAAAGGGACTGGATATTCGCGAGGGCGAAAGTGCAGCCAAACGCGCCGAGCGTGTGGACAGCACCTTGGTCACCGAGCATAAAATGGCGGATATTTTGCCGATTTTGACGCGCAGTGCCTTCGGTCAACAGGAGGCGGAAACGGAGGAATTGTCCGCGGTAACGGCCTATTATGAAGAACTTTATAAGCTTTTGCATCAAGGCAAAAAAGCCATTCCGATTTGGAAGCAAATCCGTGAATAAAAAAATACCGAGCAACATTTCGTTGCTCGGTATTTTGCTTTTTATTTTCCGCGCGTTGTGTAGGGCGGTCGGTCGGTGGGCAGCTTGTAATCATTGGGGTCAATGACCAGCCATGCGTTGGGTAAAAAGCGCTGACCGTCTGCGTCCGAACCGCTGGGATTGTTGAGTACTTCCGTGTTATGTACCAAAACGCTGGAGGAACCGCCGTCCAGATTGCTGGCGTTGTACGCCTCAAATTCCAGCATAATGTTCAGAATATCCCGCATGGTGGCACCGAAAGATACCGCGCTGCGTCCGTCAATGACTAAAAACAATACCGTTCCGTCACGCTTTTGACCGATGGCGGTACGCGGAGCATAGCCCCAACCGCCGTTACCGGAAATGGGTGCCGGCTCTCCGTTAATAATCAAGGCCGGGGTAAATTCAACGGCGTCGCGAATTTTCATGGCTTTGATTTCGGAGGTGGTATATTTTCCGAGAATCAGTACATCGTCATCGTCAAACCCAATCAAATTATGATAGGTTGAGGAGGAGTTGTAGATAATTTCATGATCGACAATAACCATGCCGACAGGCGTACCGCCGTTTCCGTGACCGTTATTATCGGCAAAGCCGCCGGCGTTCATACCGGCAATTGCATTGTAATCGGTGATGATGTTGGCAATTTTCGTTCCCTTTTGCCCAAAGCTTTTCGGAATACCGAGACGAACCCAGGAGGGATCGGGAATTTCCATCATCCAGCCTTTGAAATTATTACGGCTGACATCCGTAATTTTGATGTCTGACGCTTTCATGCCGGATTCATTTTTGTTAATTTGATCCTTATCCGTACTGCTGTCCAACGAGCCTACGGAGTTCTTAGCCAAAATCTCCGCGATGGTTTGATCGTCGTAGAACCACTGCGCAAAGTACTTATGACTGAGTGTTGTCATTGCCGAGGTTACCAGTGTGTCGCGAATAAAATCAATCGGGCCGTAGAGCAAAAAGGTAATCAGCAATATAGCGGTAAGAACCGAGCCTACAAAGCTGTATAAAAAGGCTTTTACCTTTCTGGTTTTTTTGTAGCCGACCAGCATGTTCCAAAAGGCGACAACTTTATTCGGTTTTTTAGCGGCTTTGTTGGATTTCGCATCAGCCGGCTGCACCGACGGATCGCCGCTTTTGCGGCGTGTGTTTTTTTTGTTCATGTTTCACCAATTCTTTCCTCTTGCTAACGTATAAAGACAGATACTAATATTATGCAACGAAGCGGTGACTTTGTCAAGCAAGGAAATGTAAATTTTTCTTTTGCAAAGCGTTTTAAAATGTTGTACAATAAAAAAGAGTAAAAACAAGGGGAGATATTTTCATGGATATTGCAGAAAAAACGATGAAAAGTGAAACCGTTTACCGCTGCCCGGTTTTTTCGGTGACCAAGGATCAGGTGCTTCTGCCGGACGGCCGCACGGCGGATCGTGATAAAATCATTCATCACGGCGGCAGCGGCGTTTTACCGATTACGCCGACGGGTCAGGTATTGCTGGTGGAGCAGTATCGGTACGGCATCGGGCAGGCTACACTGGAAATCCCTGCCGGAAAACTGGAAAGGGGAGAGGATCCCGAAACGGCCGCCCGACGGGAACTGAACGAGGAAATCGGGGCAAAGGAACAGGCGTTGATTTCTCTCGGAAAAATCGCGGTTTCACCGGCGTATGACAGTGAGATCATTTATATTTATTTGGCGGAAAATGTTACGCCGGGCGTGCAGAGCCTGGATGACGATGAATTTTTAAATGTACGGTGCGTTGAGATGGATCAGGCAATGGAGATGATTGAAAACGGTATCATCACCGATGCGAAAACTCAAATTGCGTTGTTGCGCTATCAACAATTTTATCGGTAGAACCGAAAAAATCCTTCCGAAAAGGCGGTCGCTTTTTCGGAAGGATTTTTTTAGTAATTTTCCGCTTTAATTTCAAAATAGGCTTGCGGATGCTTGCATACGGGGCAAATGGTCGGTGCCTGTGTTCCGACATAAATATGACCGCAGTTTTTGCAAATCCAAATCACTTTGTCGGGACGGTCAAACACGGTTTTTTGCTGCAGATTTTCCAGTAGGGCATTAAAGCGCTGCTCATGAGATTTCTCAATTTCACCGACCAGGTGAAACAGCGTGGCGATTTCGGAAAAGCCCTCTTCACGCGCGGTCTTTTCAAAATCCGCATACATACTGCTCCATTCAAAGTTTTCGCCGGTCGCGGCGTCGCGCAGATTGGCGGCGGTTTCTTCCAAATTGCCGCCGGCCAGCAATGTAAACCAAATTTTGGCGTGTGCCTGCTCGTTTTTCGCAGTTTCCTCAAAAATCTGTGCAATTTGTTCGTATCCGTCTTTGCGCGCTTTGCCGGCATAAAAAGTATATTTATTACGCGCTTGGGATTCGCCGGAAAAAGCCGCTAAAAGGTTGGCCTCGGTTTTGCTCTTGCTTAAATTCATATATTCTCCGTTCTGCCGTCGGCCGCTGTTGTCAGCTCCGACGATCTGTTTTGTTGCCATTAGTTTGTCCAAACGGAGAATTTTTACTCAGTAGCCGAGGGATTCGCCAATTAAAATTACGGTAATTCGATCCGCGGTACGTTGACGGGCAGATACTAAATAATTACAGCAAATGCGTTGTTCGCTGTCACAGCCGTCCGTCATTTGCGGGTGCTCTTTTAGAAGAGAAACGCACGCACCTTTTTGAGCGCAATAGGTGTTGCAGCTTAGGCGCTTGGCATTGAGCGGGGCAGCCACGGTTTTGACGCGTTTTACCGCGTCTTCAAGGGTGGGAACGATTTTGTTAATTCCTGCAAAAACCAGTACCCTTTTCGGACCGAAACTGATGGCGCTGACGCGGTTGCTGTTGCCGTCAACATTATAAAGCGTACCGGTTTCGGTGATAGCGTTGGCGCTTGTCAGATAGTAGTCCGCCGAAACGGTTTTTTGATAGACGCCTTCGGTATCCACGGTACGGTCGAGATACCGGTATTTTCCGCTTTTGAGCAAGTCGATGATGCCGATTTGACCGAGGGTCATGCTGCCGCCGTGGGTAACGGTGACGCCGGCGGGCAGTTCCTCTTGCAGCCAGGAAAGCGCCGCCGCTTTATCCGCCAAATAGATGGCATGTATGTTGTTTTTTTCTAAATTTTCAATGACTTTTTGCAGTTCCGTTTGAATCTCCTCCCGAATATAAAAATATGCTACACTGATAAAATCATTGTAGCATATTTATTGATTTCGGGCAAGAATTATTTGTCGTAAAGTTTCAGCGGATCGATGGTTTTTCCGTCGCAGGAAACTTCAAAATGAAGGTGCGGTTCTTGCGATATTTCAATAATCGCGCTTTGACCGACTTTTCCGATGGTGTCCGATTGATTGACCAATTGATCGACTTTTACGCTGACCTCTTTATCAAGATTTGCGTATAAGCTTTCATTGCCGTCGGTGTGTTTAATCACTACGGTAACCCCCAGCAAATCATCGGTGGTCACCGATTTTACCACACCGTCGTTGATGGCTTTCACCGCGGTTCCCAGCGGTGCAATATAGTCGATGCCCTCATGCGTGCGCCAATCGGCAAGCGTTTTGGAATAGACCGGTCGATCCACGCTGTAACCGACGTCAATTTTACCGTCCAGCGGCAAAACATAATCTTTTGCCTTGGGTTCTTCCTGCTGTTTGGTGGGTTTGGAAACCTCTTGCTCGTTACTTTCCTCCGTCACATCGTCTTTGGGAACGTTGGCATCGGTTGCGTCCAGCTGCGGGCTGTCCGGCAAGGGCGTGTCATCCCATGCCGTTTTTGCACTGAGATAGGACACCACTCCTACGGCTCCTACCGTCAGAATACATAGCGACGTCGCTATGTAATATTTTTTCTTTTTGAAATAGGCTGCGGTTTTTTGATAAAAAGCTTTGTAGTTCATGTTTTTTACCTCCGTCCATAGCATTGACGGGAAGTGAAAAAATTATTCATTTTTTTAAAAAGTATAGCTTTGAATTTTGACGCCGGAATAGTAATGCTTTAAAATTTCGGTATAATTTTTCCCTTCAGCAGCCAATGAACAGGCACCGTATTGACTCATGCCGACCTGATGTCCGTAGCCGTGGACGGTGAAAATGAATTTTTCCTCTCGGTAGGTGACGGTAAAGGCGGTACTGCGCAGTGAAAAGGCCTGTCTGATTTGCGTGCCCGAAAAGCTCTTGCCGCAAATTTTTATGCTTTCAACGCTACCTGCACTGTCAAGTTGCGGCGCTTCAAACCATTCTTCCGGTCGGTCGCCCGGCGTTAAAGACAGCTCCGTCAGCACCTTTTTTGTTTCTTTGAGTGTAAATGTCGGCGTGCTTTCATAGCCGGCGGCCGTGGTATCGGCGGCGCTTTCCACCGATTGCAAATACGGAATGTCTGCCCCCCATACGTTTTCGGCGGACTCTGTCGTTCCGCTGGAAATGGCATGAAATACGGCGTTGACGGGCTTCCCGTCATAGGTAATCACCTGACCGTATACCTGATTGACCGCCGCCTGAATACGGGGATAATTTTTCTCATACCAGTCCCGTCCCCAGCGCTTGGACGCTTCTTTTTCGGAAAGGTACCCTTTGCAATGGGTGAAATCATCGCAGACATAGGCGTCCGGATGAGCGCCTTCGGCGTCGGGCGTTTGCTTTTGATATTCGTAACGGTATACCATATATGAACAGGCGGCGACCGCCTGTGCTTTCAGCGCTTCCAGTTCACTGTCCGCTTGCATTTCCGCCGCCACCACGCCGCACAGATATTGACGAAGCGGTATGCTTTCGGTTTTTTTGGACGCCGTACGGTAAAGCTTTACCTCAAATTCAGGCGTTTCGCTTTGACTGCCGTCCGATGTGTTTTTCGGCATATTCAGCGTGACAAAATAGGGAATAAGGCAGCAAATCAGCAGAAAAACAATCGGATAAATTTTTTTGACATTCATTTTCATCACCCGTCCTTTGCTATCATCCTATGCAGACAAGCCGATAAAAATAACATAATAAAAAGCCACGGCGTTTTATCAAAAAAAACGGTGGCTTTTTATCGTCTGCCCTTAAGCAAAAAATCATCCTACGGTCGGCATAAAACAAAAATCTCCTTGAAATCCAATTGCAGCCCGTTGGGCTGAGATCTCTTAAAATTTTCTACTCTTTCGCCTTTTTGTTGTATGGGCAGTCACATTCCGTACGGAAAAAAGTCGGATGACAGTACTATTTTAAACCCGCAGCAAAAAGATATTCATGCTTTTTTAAAAAAACGCATACTTTTTATCAGTCTGTCAATACTTGGAAGTAAAGGGAGGCTTTTAAAATGAAAAAAACGAAAGACGCCTATACGGAAGCCGTGCTGCAGCTGCGGGAGGTTGACAGAAAAATCAAATGTTTGAGCGCCTGTTTTAAGGTGATTTCTGAGCCCGGACTGATCGATTCGGTCAATTATGAAATTTTGGCGCTCAAAGCCCGCAGACTTTTCCTTGCAGGAGAGATCAGACGGCTGTATCAGCCGGAAAAATGACCAATAAAACCCGCCTCGGTTTATGCAAAATATACAATAATAAAATTATGCTTGCAGTATATATATAATTGTGTTATACTTATCGTAGTATTTTGGAATCGTAACGGTATGATACGGATTTGAGGAGGCATAATTTATGAAACGTAGAAGCGTAGTTGCCATTTTGCTTTTGATCATAATGGTGTTTGCGTTTGCCGGGTGTAACTATGTCAGCCGTCCGACGGGCATCGGCAACGTGGCGACGGACACCAGCGCCAATTTGGAAGCGCTGCTGCAGCAACCGACAAAAACTACGATAAAACAGGATCAGCAAGTGATCGATAATACGCAGAAACCGGATGATAACGGAAACACAACTCCGACGCCCGAGCCCGAGCCCGAACCCGAGCCGGAACCCGAGAAAAAATCGGACTCTCCGTTTTCCAATACCTCTGCGGATGTTTTCGATAAAATTCAGGCATTGCTGAAAAAAGTTAAATCCGATTTGAAAGACGCCACATCGGCCACCGGTGTTTCCGATTCTTTGATGGCCGGGCGCACGATTTACGTTTATACGCCGTATGACGTTTCCGGTAAAGACGATGAAATGATGAAAGCGGTCGCCGGCAAGCTGAATATGACGGTGGTGGTTAACAATTTGGGAACCACCGGCGCGGATTATTCCGTTAAAATGAAAAAGATTTACACCAGCGGCATTAAAGCCGATCTGATGTTTGTAGATCAAAATACTTGGGGCGATATTCAATATTATACGCAGCCGATTACCAGCTTTGTGAATTTCGAAATCGGCGATAAGCTGAAAACGTTCCGTTCTTCCATGAGCCAAAATTATACCATTTCCGATTCTTTTTATAAATCCGAGCAAAATCTGTGCGACTATTATGTGGCGGCCGGTATCGGCGCTCCGTATTTGCTGGCATATAACAAGGCGAATTTAAAGAGCAGCGGCACATTGGCACAGACAACGGATGATAACGGAAAAGTTTATAAAGCCGTAACGTTGGCAGATCCGGCCACTATGTTTAAGGATCATACCTGGGGCTTGAAAGCCATGCAGCAAATGTTGCTGCAGTCAACGGTTGACAGATGCGTCGGCCTTGCCACGGTGAAAGATTTTCAGTCCAATACCGGTTGGTGGTTCGGCAGCGATAA
>CAKRPM010000012.1 GCA_934378025.1 uncultured Eubacteriales bacterium
TGGGCTTAATAGCCACGGCAAAACGCACCGGCATGCCGTTACTGATGCCGCCGTTAATGCCGCCGTTATGATTGGTGCAGGTCACCACGTGACCGTCTCTCATGGCAAAGGCGTCATTGGCCTCACTGCCGCGCATATCCGCCAGGGAAAATCCGTCCCCGAATGACACACCCTTCACGGCCGGAATGGAAAACAAAGCGTGCGAGAGCAGGCTTTCCAAACTGTCAAACCACGGTTCGCCGATGCCTGCCGGCAACCCGACGATTGCCGTTTCCAGGGTGCCGCCCACACTGTCGCCCTCCTGCTTTGCCCGTAAAATCTCCTCCTGCATCAGCGCGCCTTTTTGCTCATTTAATACGGCAAACGGAAGTTCGGCCAACCGTTTGATCTGCGGCAGCAGATCGTCCGAAAAATCGTCGTCCGATACGCCGGAGATTTTGGAAATATGCGTTCCGATAAAAATTTCCTTTTGTTCCAATGCGGCCTGTAAAACGGCGCCTGCCGCCACTAATGCCGCCGTAATTCTGCCGCTGAAATGACCGCCGCCGCGATAATCGGCATAGCCTTTATATTTTTCAAATGCCGTAAAATCCGCATGGCCCGGGCGCGCAATGTGCTGCAGTTCTTTATAGTCAGCGGACTTTGTGTCGGTATTGGGAATTCGCAGACAAAGCGGCGTTCCCGTGGTCCGCCCTTCAAATACTCCGCTTTCAATCACAAACGGATCCGGCTCCAAGCGTGCGGTGGATATTTTGCCCGACGGTCGGCGCAGTGCCAGTTTTTGCGCAATGATCGCCGGATCTACCGCCATACCGGGGGCCAGGCCGTCCAGCACCGCACCGATGCCGTTGCCGTGACTTTCCCCGAAAATTGTCAGTGTCACCGCATTTCCAAATGTATTTTTCACTGTGCCACCACCTTTTCAATTTGTTCTTTATAACTTTCAAAATTCAATTCCCGCAGTTCGAACGAACCGATACGCGGCACATACACCACGGTGATTTTATCGCCCGCCCGTTTTTTATCATGAGCCATGGCCTCCAGCAGTTTTTGCGGATCGCCCGTAGGTTTGGTCGGCAATCCCAGACGCTGCAAAACCGGAATCAGCCGCTCGCGCACCTCGGGCGCGCACATCGGCACCATTCCGATGGCAACACATTCGCCATGGTACCACCCCTCGCCGCAAATTTCAACGGCATGCGCCAGCGTATGACCGAAATTCAACACCTTGCGCAAGCCCGCTTCGCGTTCATCCTGCTCTACCACTTGTTTTTTGATGGCAACGGCGCGCTCAATAACCGTATCCGGCTCCCATTTCGGCGACTCGAACATTTCAAAAAGCTCCGCGTCACAGGTTGCCGCCATTTTTACTGCCTCGGCCAGTCCGTTGGCGACCTGGCGGGGCGGCAGCGTTTCCAACGTGTCGGGATCGATCAAAACGCCCTTCGGCTGCCAAAAGGCGCCGACAATATTTTTCACGCCGCAAAAATCAATGGCCGTTTTGCCGCCGACGGAGGAATCCACCTGCGAAAGCACCGTTGTGGGAATATTGTAAAAATCCACGCCGCGCATAAAGCCGGCGGCAGCAAATCCCGCAAGATCACCGATCACGCCGCCGCCCACCGCCACAACGCAGTCGCTGCGGGTAAAGTCGTTTTCCACCATGGTCTTCAGCAAAAACGCATACTGCTCCAGGCACTTCGTGGACTCCCCCTGCGGCAATGTAATGACCGTCGGCTTGGCACACTGTGCCGCCACACATTCGGCATACCTGGACGGTACGCCGTCGTCCGTTACCACCAGCACACGCCGATCCAGACGGAACAGTGTTCCCGCTTTTTTCAGTGCGCCGCGGCAAAGCGTGATGTCGTAAAAACCGTTTTGTGTTTTGACTTTCATAGTTTACTCCTTTGCGAAACTTCCCAGCAGGCGCACATTATTGCAGCACTGCATCAGTTCTCCCAACATTTTTTGCCCTTGCACACCGTAAATATTGCCATCGCCCTCAACATAGAAATAATAGCTCCAGCAAAGCTTTTTGGTCGGTCGGCTTTTCAGCGCCCGCAGGTTAAAGCCATTCGCGCCGATGACCTCAATGGCCTTGCCGAGCGACCCCGCCTCATTGTTTACGGTAAACGCCATGACAAATTGATTGTCGGCAAGATCCGGGGTTTTGGCCACTCTGGAAAACACGGCAAACCGTGTTGTGTTGCCGCTGCTCTCATTGATATGCGCCTCCAGCTTTTTCAGGCCGAACGCCTGCGCCGCCTCGTCGCTGCCGATCGCCGCCAAATCGTGCCGTCCGGCCCGCGCCACCTCTTCGGCGGCAATCGCGGTATTGACCGCTTCTTTGGTGGCAAAACCGTGTTTGCGGATATATCCGGCGCACTGCCCCAATGCCTGCGGATGAGAAATTACCGTTTTCACCTCATCCATGGTCGTTCCCTTGACCGCCAGCAGGTTTTGCACAATTTCCACCTCGCAAACCTGATGAATGTGCAAATCGCCGAAGAACGCCAGATCCATCACCTGTCCCACATCACCGTTATAACTGTTTTCAATCGGGAGCACGGCGCAATCGCACGCACCGCTTTCCACCGCTTCATAAGCGCTTGCAAAATCCGGGTACGGTACGCACTCCGCATCCGGGAAAATACCACGGGCGGCGATGTCGGCAAATGCACCCTTGACCCCGCTGAACGCTACGCGCATCCCCTCGGTCAGCCGATGCTGATACCGTTTGGAAATTTCCATGATCTCTTGTAAAAAGTTTGTATAATAGGACCGATAAATCGGATTTTCCATTCGTTCGGCACCTGCGGCAAGCACCGCTTTCTCCCGTGCCGCGTCCAAAATCGGCAAACCTCGCTCTTTTTTGTACGCCGCCACCTCTTCAGCCGCCTGCATACGGCGGACAAACAGCTGCGCCATCTGCGCGTCTACCTCATTGATGATTTTTCTTGCGTGTTCAATATCTGCCATACTGCACCTCACCGATATTCTTCCAGTAATTTTTTAAACGCGGGTAAGCTGTTTTGAATTTGCTCATACGCCACGCAGTAGCTGATTCGGACATATCCCGGTCCGCCGAAATCATCTCCGGGCACCAGCAGTAATTCGTATTTTTTGGCCCGCTCACAAAAAGCTTTGGCGTCCGGCTCGGGGGACTTTACGAACAAATAAAAAGCGCCGTCCGGCTCGATAGCCTGATACCCCATCTCGGTCAAACTGTTATACAATAACCGCCGATTGCGGTCATAAACCGCAAGATCCGGCCGTGCGTCCAAACACTCGGCCACCGTCTTTTGCAACAAGCTGGGCGCGCATACATAGCCCAGGGCTCTGCCCGCGCCGCATACCGCCGCAAACAGCTCCTCCGCTTGTTCGGCTGCGGGATTTACAAAAATATATCCGATTCGTTCTCCCGGCAAAGAAAGGGATTTACTAAAGGAATAACACACTACAGTATGATCGTAAAATGCCGGGAAATACGGCACCTCTTTCCCATAACTAAGCTCGCGGTACGGCTCGTCGGAAATAATATAAATGGGCTGCGCTGTCTGCTTTTGACGCAGCAGCGTGCAAAGCTTTTCGCAATCCTCCCGGGAAATGACCGCGCCGGTCGGATTATTCGGGAAGTTTAACAATATCGCACGGGTTTTCGTTGTAATCGCTTTTCCGATGGCTTCAATATCCGGTGCAAAGGTATCTTTTTGGCCGGGCACAACCTTCAGCTTTCCGCCCGCATTTTCAACAAACACCGTATATTCCGGAAAGAACGGCGCCGGGACAATGACCTCATCTCCCGCCTCCAGCAAAGCGCGAAACACAATGCTCAGGCTGGCGGCCGCCCCGCAGGTCATATAAATATTTTCCGCTTTCGCGGGAACGTCAAAGCGCTTTTGAATATTTTGCGCCACTGCGGCACGCACCGCAGGATCGCCAGGCGCCGAGGTGTATCCGTGCAGCGCCACCGGATCGCTTTCCGTCAAAAGGCGCTGCATGGTTTCGGTCACGATTTTCGGCGTCGGAACGCTGGGATTCCCCAAAGAAAAATCAAATACATTTTGTGCGCCGATTTGACGACGGCGGCAATTCCCGTATTCGAAAATTTCCCGAATTACCGAACGTTTTGTCCCCAGCGCTTTCATTTTACCATTCACCGTTTTTGCCTCCAAACATAAAAAAAATCCCGCAATCTGTTAATCGCATTTTCTGCACATAACAAGTTGCGGGCTGCCTGTTCTTTTCAAAACCTTTTAAAAAGCACACAGACAGTCCGTCATAAAGTAATAATACATACTCTGTTTTCCCTGTAGCATTGTCTGTGTCCTCCCTTTAAAATTTCTTTCATCATACTATCAATTGCGCGCTTTGTCAAGAAAAAATAAGAAATTTGTTAAAAATTCTTTTTCCTTTGGAGCAAAACCGCTTGCAAATTTCGACAAACTATCCTATACTGATGATAGACAACATTATTAAAAAGGAGCCTATTTTATGTATAATACCGGTTATCATGCGCGCCGCAGGCGTCGCATTTCCCCGATTTTGATTATGTTGCTGGTTGTCATCGTCGCCCTCGTCGGATTTTTGCTTTGGCGCGGCCTTCATATCGGATCGGTCGGAAAGCTGGAGGTGACCGAAGCCAAAACCGATGCACAAACCCTTTCCTGGAGCAAGGTCGGTCGGGCAGAGCAATACGAAATTTACCGCGTCAACGGAGACGAACAGACGCTGCTGGATACCGTCGCCGCGGGCGGCGCCACCGATTATACCGTCACCGGTCTGAAAAGCGCCACGCTTTATCAATACCGCGTGATCGCCACCCGCACTTTTTTGGGGAAAACCCGCAGAAGCAAAGCGGTGGATTTGATGGCCTATTCCGCCCCCGAGTCCGTCAAGGAGGTTACCGCCGCCACCGAGTCAAAAGATTCGCTGACCGCACGTTGGGAAGCGGTGAAAGGCGCAGAGGGCTATGAGGTCAGTTTCGCCAAGGCGGGCGGCCAAGCGCAGGTTACGCAAATCACACAGTGCAACTATACCGCGGACAAGCTAACCGAGGGAGAACAGTACGAATTTAAAGTGCGGGCCTATGTTGCCGCCGATGAGCAAAAAACATTCGGCGAGTGGTCACCCGTCGCTACCGCCAAGGTCATCAAAGCGGTGGATATGACCGGCATCGACGTTACCAAACCCATGATCGCACTGACCTTTGACGACGGCCCCGACTTTCAAAACGTTACCACTCGGATTTTGGATGTCTTGAAAAAATACAACGCCCGTGCCTCTTTCTTTCAGCTGGGCGATCGTTCGAGCGAGCTGCCCAAACTGATTACTCGAATTGCCCAAGACGGTCATGAGGTCGCCTGTCACACCTACGACCATTCTCATTACGGCAAAAAGGTTACCGAAAGCGATATTGTAAAAGGAAATGACGCGATTGAAGCCGCCTGCGGCACCCGTCCGGACGCATTTCGCTCTCCCGGCGGCATGACCACCGACATAATCCGCAAAACCTGCATTGCCGAGGGCATGCCGATCTATTATTGGAGCGTGGACACTGAGGACTGGAAAAGCCGCAATGCCGACTCTGTCTACAATAAGGTAGTCAGCCAAGCCTCGGACGGGGACATTGTCTTAATGCATAACATTTACCCCTCCACGGCGGATGCCGTAGAGCGCATCGTTCCCTATCTTGTGGACAAGGGCTATCAACTGGTGACCGTTGCCCAATTGGTGCAGGCCAAAACCGGAAAACCGCCGGAGCCCGGTGTGCAGTACTACACGGCAACGCATACCAATTAACCGAATTTTTTCTCTAAACCCTAAAAACGCCTCCGCCGCAAATTGCGGCGGAGGCGTTTTTTAACTGCCAAGCGTTAAAATCGCTTTAAAACCCGCATGGATGATGCTTTTTTCCCCCGATACAGAAAGCACTGTTCATCATGGGAATCAATAAACCCGGTTGCCTGCAGATACGCATATAGAATGGTGGAACCTACAAATTTCATGCCTCTTTTGATCAAATCGGCGGAAATTGCGTCTGACAAATCGTTGGTGGTTTTGCCTACCTCATATAATATTTTCCCCTTTGTAAAGGTGAGCAAGTATTGATAAAAGCTTCCGTATTCTTTTTGAATGCTTTTAAAAATTTTCGCATTGTTGACGGCGGCATTGATTTTCAGTTTGTTTCTGATGATTTTTTTATCGGATAATAATTGCTCTGTTTTATCCGCATCATAGTTTACAATTTTTTCTATATCAAAATTATCAAAAGCGTTCCGAAAGCTCTCCCTTTTGTTTAAAACACATTCCCACGACAGCCCTGCCTGAAAAGACTCCAGGATCAGCATTTCAAATAAATAATGATCATCAAAGTCGGGTTTTCCCCATTCCGAGTCATGATATTCTATATACAAAGGATTTTCTAAATTACACCATTTGCATCTTTTCATAAAGCCGTTCCTTTCCATCTCCCGAAAAAAGCGACCGTGAAAACTCTCATTTTCACGGTCGCTTTGCCACATATCAACGCTTTAGTAGCTCTTTTTAAAATTCATGATAATTGTGGCAACCTCCGCTCTGGTAGCGTACCCTTGCGGACGGAAATAACCGTCCGATCCATTGACAAGGCCCGCCATCTGGCATTTCTTCACATATTTCTTTGCCCAACCGGAGATCTTTGCCTGATCTTTAAAGATCACTTCTTTATGATCGGTTTTCAGTTTAACGCCGGCAAACGAACAATAGGTCACCATCATCTTGCAAATTTGCTCTCTGGTCACATTGTCGTCGGGCATAAATTTACCGTTATCACCGTTTACGATGCCGTTATCCGATGCCCATTTGATATATCCGGTATACCACTGACCGCTCTTTACATCCGAGAATTTCGTCTTGACGTTTTTGCTCACGGATACGCCGGCCATTCTGCCGAGCACCGTTACAAACATCGCCCGCGTCATATTCTCATTCGGTGCAAACTCGGTTTTGGACACGCCGTCGAACAGTTTATTGCGATAAACAAAATCGATGGCGCCGTTCTTTACATACCAATCCTTCAAGCCGAGATCTTCAAATACATCCGTCACGCTGGTGGTCAGCATCGGGATTTCCTGTGTATCCAGTACATCGCCGCAAAGCAGGCAGCTTCTTTGTTTCAGACCGCTTTGGGTATACGTGGCTTTTTTCAGGATAACCCATGCGCCGGGTGTATGAGAAAGTTGCTCAATCTCACGGGTAATCATGATTTCTTTGCACACCAGGCAACGTCTTGCCTCTTCACCCGCCTGTTTGCAGGTAGCCTTTTGGGTCACTTCCCAAGCGCCGGGCGTGTGAGCCGTTTTCTTAATCGGCACGGTATAGAACGTTTTGCACTCCGTGCAGGTGTATGTCATTTCACCCTCTGCGCTGCAGGAAGGCGCCTTGGTTTGCTCCGCCGTATAGTTATGCGGTTTCTTTTCAATTTCGCGCGTTTCCAGCAAGGCATGATCTCTTGTGCAATAACGGCTTTCCAAACCGGCTTGCGTGCAAGAGGCTTCTATCGTTGTGATCCACTGACCATCATCATGGCCGAGTTTGCTCTTAGTGCGTGTGGACATGAGTGTTTTGCACATTAAGCACCGTTGCTCTTCCTCGCCGTCCTCGGTACAGGTCGGCTCACTGATTACCGTCCAGTCGCCGCCGACATGATCGATTTTCGGGATTTCGGTGCCCAGCAGACCCTCGCCGCATACCAAGCACTCCGTGCCCTCAAAACCGGCTTCCTGACAGGTGGCCGCTTTTTTCACAACATGAGTGCGCGTGTGCATACAATCGGTTGCCGTCATATCTTTTTGTACAAACCGATATTCGCTGTACGAAACGGGATGTCCGCCGGTATAGCTGTTGGAAATGCTGTTGACCGTGGCGTTTGCCAGGGCGCCCGCCACCTCAAAATAGTTACCGCTGATGCAAATATTATTGTGACTCTTGTATGCGGTCGTATTAGTGGAAAATACATACGGAAGATCCTTGGCCGTGCTGATAAAGCGGTTGTTTTTGATGGCATAGCAGGGCGCAAAGTCCACACCGGTATTGGCCGCATAGCTCACCGCATACAAAAAGCTTTTTGCCGCTTCGCTGACCGAAGCATCGTCCTCATAAACGGTATTTTGCTGAACATTCATGGTAAAGTTGTCTTTGTCAGCAATCAGGTATACCGCTCCGCAAGCTGTGGAGGTACTGCTGTCGATACAATTGCGGAACACGTTGCCCGTAATATTAAAGGCAATATTTTCATACGCCGCGACGCTGCCCGAATAAGTGGGCGCGATCGCCAAGGTTAAGAAATTCCTGTAATTGATGCTGTCAAAGTAGCAGCCGTTTACCGTATAGGATGCGGTGTGATCGGTGTTACCGTCTTTCACACCGGGTACCCGATAAAAGTCGATAATATTGGTGCCGGAAAAATAACAATCGTTATAGCTTTGATCGTCCAGCGCCGTCAACATCAAACGGCGGCTGTTGTTGTACGCACGTACATGATTTAATGTCAGCTTGCCGACGCGCGCACCGCTTTGACGGTTGTTGCCCTCGCCGAAGGACAATGCGTCTGCCGCCGAAATATCATGAATCATGACATTGTCAAAGGTGACGTCTATCGGGGTTTCATCCGTTGTGGCATCGTCCTTAAAGCCGCCCTTCAGCGTAATGGAAATGCCGTCTACCGTCAGTTTTTGGCAGCCGGCGCGAAGGCTCCATTTTCCGGTAATTACTGCCTCTTCCGCTGCATTGCTGCGGTCGTCGGACAACGTCCATGCGTCGGTTTCAAGCGTGCCTTTTCGGTTGGGGTTAACGCCCGCTTTCGGACCGATCACCGTAATATTTTTATCCAGGGTGACATCTTGCGCATAGGTGCCCGGCATCATAAAGAGCGTGCCGTCCTCGCCAAGCGCGTCCATCGCCTCGTCCAAATCGGTATAAAGATTATATCCCTTTACAAAATTATAGGTTTTGCCCTTTACGTTTCGAACCAGCGTCGCGCCGGTAGCCGCTGCCATGGCTTCCTTGCCGACATCGACCATCACGGCGTTACTGTCCGGATACATATTATCCGGCAACTGATCCGGCGTGGAGGAGGTGCTGAAATTGATCTTATAGAAAATGCTGTTGGAAGCAATCGAGCCGGTCAGCATTGCATAGACCGTTTTGCCGCTCGCAGTACAGGTAAACGAATCCAACGCCTTGCCGCCGAAGGTTTCCTCAGACAGCAACAACGTGCCCGCAGGCGTAGAGGCGGTAAAGGAAGCCGCGTTAATGACCGTACCTTCCGCTACGCGCGCATTGATAACATACGGCGCGTCCTTTGTGCCCTTACCGGAAGCCGCCGCATACGGAAATCCGTTAATGTTGGTAATTTTGCGCTCGGATTCATTGGTGGTAATCTTAATATAGGAGACATCGCCCTTATAGCCGTATTTCGTACTGCTCAGACCGTTTTGGTTAATGCCGCCCAACAGATAGTGAATATTCCAAAAATCACTGAATTTCCCGGCGCCGCTGTAGGAAGAGCCATCCTTATAACTGGCGTGCCCCTCAATCAGCTCACGCGTATCAATGACCTTGCCGTCAATAGAGAATTTATACAAGCTGTCGCTGCACTCCAGCTTATAGGTGTGCTTTCCGGTAATATCGGAGCCGGTATGCGTTTGCCAGAAATAGTCGGTGTATACCGTATCTCTGAAAATTCTCCAGCCGGTCGTATTATAATAGTAGATAAAGATAAAATCAGGTTTACCGCCCGAGCCGTTGGCCTGTGCCGCCGTATCGGAGGAAGAGGCCAGCATGGATCCGCTTGCCGTTCCGTTGGCTTCCCATTCAATGGCCCAGTATTTGGTGTTGTCCAATACCAAATCGCGGCTCATTTCCAAAGCGCCGGTGCCGAGTCCCGCGTCTTTCAGATCAATGTTGCCGGTGGTGGTGGTCGGTTTTCCGTCGGCATCAAAGCTCCAGCTGTATTCTTTGGTGCCGCGCGTAGAGAAGTTCTCCGCTCCGTCTCCCGCCACCTGAATGGTCACGGTTGTGAGCGGTTTTGTGCTGTCCGCATAAGAGTAAATCTCCATTTGGCAGCTTGCTCCGGGTTTGGCATCGGTTTTAATGCTGAAATTATTGACGCCGTCGAACTCCACAATATTGTCACCGACGAATTTGTACGTAAACGGATCGTCAGTGGTGTACGGATAACCGCGGGTGCAGTAGTTATAAAAGTCGCCGGGGGAAACGTAGAAGGTTTCTCCGTCTTTATAACCGATTTTATTGAAATATGCGTCTGCGCTCTTGGCCGGCTCCAAACACTCGGCTTTCTGATAAACCGCCGCTGCTTTCGCCGCCGCACTTTGCCCTAAGTAGTTTTTACCGATCTGGGAATAGTGCAGATTATCATAACGATAGGTACCCTCTTCCAAAGAGAAGGTCTGATTGATCCGCGTGGCAATGAAGTAATCGTCAAAGTCCTCCGCCAGTTTCATCTGTGCCGTTCTGGTCGAGGTAACAATACCGACCGGACGCCAGGCAATTAAAATATCAAAGCAATAGTCAAACCCTAAGATGTCGCTCATATATGTGCGCCATGTATGCGTACCCGCCGCATAGGTTTTTCCCAAAGTTTTAAAGGAATTTACGTTTTTGTTTACGGCAAAACCGTTGTAGTGTACCGTCCACTCGCTGCCGACTTCCGCGCAGCCCTGCAGGAAGAAATAGGAACGCACTCTTGTTTCGTAGTTTTCCAGGTAGGTCTTGCTGTTCCACAGCGCATAGGCCTGTTCGTACACCTCGTTGGTATGCGCCCAAGTATACGTTTTTGTGTCGGTTCCGCAGCCCGGCAGGAAATAGCTGATGCCGGTACCGGAAATACCGCCGTTGAGCATAAGAATTTTCTCACCGGTTTTGGAATACAATGTAGAAGCCAGTGCCGGCTCGTTACTGGCGACATTCAAGGTGCCGTTTGCCGCCGTCATCGGAATTAAATCCGCGGGCAGAGAATAGTTTACGCTGTCCGACGTGCCGTTAAACTGCCAGCCGTAATACAACGTCGTACCTTTTTTCGGCACGATGGCGGTATTCTTATCAAAGTAGTTAATGGCTGAGTTGGACTGACCGGTCAGCATCCATACGGCCAAAACGGCCTTAATGGTTTTGGTAATGGTCAGCGTTTTGGTCTGCGCGCCCGCCGTGGCGGTAATGTTAACCGCTTTGTCGGACACTTTCAAAACATGAATCTCGCCCTTGTTTGAAACCTCGGCCACCGACGGATTGTCGGAAACGAAGGATGCGCCGCTGAAGCCGGGATCAAACGTATAATAGTCGTCGTATTGCAGGACAAATCCCTCGTTTTTGTCCTTTACAAACTCGATTTTTACCGTTTGACCGTCACTGACCACCGTTGCGGTCGCCCGGTCGCTGTCATCCGGCAAAAATGCCTGTGTTACCTCGGCACCCGCCGCGGCCGATACCTGGGGCACGCGCGGTCTGCCGTCCGGCAACTTAACGGTAAAGGTATTATTTCCTGTGTTGACGGCGCTGACGCTTGTATCATCCAGCGCAATTGCAAAATCCTCCAACGACGGTGTCGCCGCAAAGCTGAACGCCGTACAGTAGGACGCTGCCATCAAAACAGCCAAAACAAAGCTTAAAACCCGTTTTGATCTTTTCATGATAAATCTCCTTTATTCCATATTTCTATACAGTTTTAATTATACTACAAGTATACAGGGATTTCCACTATGCTTTTATCACAAAAATCATTTGCTTTTTTTGTGACATTTTACTAATTTCCGTAGGGGATGATTGAAAATGTCGCTTTTACAACGCATGAAAGGAGACGTCCCTTTGAAACAGTTATGCCTTCGGCTGATGGTACTGCTGCTATTGATTGAATGGGCGATTCCTGCGTCCGCCGCGCAAAAGCCGTCGGTCTTATTAGTGCTGGGCGACAGTATTTCCACCGGATTTTCTCCAAACGGCACACAAGCCGTCGGCTTTGCCGATCTTTTGGCCGCACAAAACGGCTACACCCTCAAAAATGCCGCCAAAAACGGAAATACGGCCGCTGATGTTTTGGCGCAGCTGAAAGCGGCGCCCTCCCTTTTGGAGGACGCCGACATTATCACCATTACCTGCGGCGGCAACGAACTGCTGCAGGCGCTGTACCGATCGCTGCGGGAAACGATGGCGCTGCTTGTGCCGGAAAAGACCTTATCCAACA
>CAKRPM010000013.1 GCA_934378025.1 uncultured Eubacteriales bacterium
GCCTTTTCTGACAAGCTGATTAAAGGTTGGCATAGGGCACCTCCTTCTAAAAAAATTATATTGAAAGGCTTGCGCCTGACAATCGATTTTTTTCGCCGTGCAAAATCGCGGCGAAAGCCGAAACAACCGCAGGAACACAGTTGTTTCGGCATTTTTTAAACTTTGACACAACTAATAAAATATCACAAATTTCGCAGAATGTCAAGCGTTTTCTTGCGCTGCAAGCACAACGTCTTCCTCTGCCTGCGGCTGATCGTCCATCTCAAGCGCGGAAACCTCCGGCTCTACCCCGCGGTAAATCTGCATACCGGTACCGGCAGGGATCAAACGTCCGATAATAACGTTTTCCTTGAGACCCACCAGCGGATCGATTTTGCCGTGAATGGCAGCGTCGGTCAGCACACGTGTGGTTTCCTGGAAAGAAGCGGCGGACAGGAACGAATCGGTAGCCAGTGCCGCTTTGGTAATACCGAGCAGCGTAATTTCGTACGTTGCCGGCCGCAGCCCGGTTTCGCCGTCCTCAATGCGTTTGGCAATTGCCTCATTGATTTCGTCCACCTCATAGCGATCGGCCAATGTGCCGACCAGCAAATCGGTCGAACCGTTATCCAAGATGCGAACCTTTTTGATCATCTGACGAACAATGACTTCAATATGCTTGTCGTTGATGTCAACACCCTGCATCCGATACACCTTCTGCACCTCTTTGATCAGGTAATCCTGCACGGCAATATCACCGTTCAGACGCAGAATATCGTGCGGATTGGGAACGCCGTCGGTGATAATTTGACCCTTGACCACCTGCGTGCCTTCCAGCTCTTGCTTATATTTAATACCGAAAGGAATCATAAACTGCTTTTCCTCACCCGTCTTTTCGTTGCGGATGGTGGCGCGTTTAATATTTCCCTCGTCCTCGGTCGTCAACAAACCGTCGTCCTCGGCCAAAATTGCCGTCTTTTTCGGTTTGCGGCCCTCAAACAGTTCCTCAACTCTGGGAAGACCCTGTGTGATATCTTCCGCCGTGGCGACACCGCCGGTATGGAACGTTCTCATGGTCAACTGCGTACCCGGCTCGCCGATGGACTGAGCGGCGATAATTCCGACCGCCTCACCGACATTGACCGGATTTCCGTTCGCCATGTTGGCGCCGTAGCATTTGGCGCAAACGCCGTGACGCAAACGGCAGGTCAGTGTGGAACGAATTTCGATTTCCGTCACACCGGAAGCAATGATTTTATCGGCGTCCGATTCATCCATCATCTTATCGCTCGAAACCAAAACCTCGCCGGTTTTCTCGTCTACGAAATCACGTACCAAGTATCTGCCCAGCAGTCTGTCCTTCATCCCTTCGATGACGCCGCCGCCCTCGTTGATGTCGCAAACCATAATGCCCTGCGTACTGCCACAGTCCAAATCACGGATAATAACATCCTGCGAAACGTCTACCAAACGACGGGTCAGGTAACCGGAGTCCGCGGTTCTCAACGCGGTATCCGCCATACCCTTCCGGGCGCCTCTGGAAGAAATGAAATACTCAATAACATTCAAGCCCTCACGGAAGTTGGCACGAATCGGAATTTCGATCGCTTTACCGGAGGTGTTGGCCATCAGGCCGCGCATGCCGGCCAGCTGTCTGATCTGGTTCATGGAACCACGCGCACCGGAGTTGGCCATCATATAAATCGGGTTGAACTCGCTGAGGTTGTTTTGCAGCGCTTCCGTTACCTTTTTAGTGGTTTCATTCCACGTATCGATTACGTTTTTATAACGGCCGTCATCCGTCAACAAACCGCGGCGATATGCGGTGGTGATCTTTTTAATCTTCTGCTCCGCCTCGTCAATCAATTCTTTCTTTTGCGGCGGAACGGACATATCCGAGCAGGAAACCGTAATGGCGCCGCGCGTGGAATATTTATATCCCTGCGCTTTGATGGCGTCCAAAATTTCGGCGGTCTCGGTGCAGCCGTGCACGCGGATGCAGCGATCGATAATTTTATTCAGCCCGCCCTTGGTCACCAGGAAATCGATTTCCGGTGTAAAGAGGTTTTCAGGCTTGCTTCTGTCAATAAAGCCCAAATCCTGCGGAATGGGATGATTGAAGATCAATTTACCGATGGTCGTTTCGATAATACCGGTATGAACGATGCCATCGATTTCTTTGCTCATTCTGACCTTAATCGGCGCATGCAGGCCGATCGCGCCGATATCGTAGGCAAGCTTTGCCTCATCCACGTCGCGGAATGCCTTGCCGCTGCCCGGTTCGTCATCCTTGATAATGGTCAGATAGTAGGAACCCAGAACCATATCCTGCGTCGGTACGGTAACCGGACGACCGTCCTGCGGTTTTAACAGGTTATTGGCCGACAACATCAAGAATCTTGCTTCCGCCTGCGCTTCGGCGCTGAGCGGTACGTGTACCGCCATCTGGTCGCCGTCGAAGTCCGCATTAAATGCGGTACAGGCCAACGGATGCAATTTCAATGCTCTGCCCTCTACCAATACCGGCTCAAAGGCTTGGATACCCAGTCTGTGCAGCGTCGGGGCACGGTTCAGCATAACCGGATGCTCTTTGATGACCGCGTCAAGTGCGTCCCAAATTTCCGGACGCAGCTTTTCGACCATCTTCTTGGCCGATTTGATGTTGGTGGCCAAACCGTCTGCCACCAGTTTTTTCATAACAAACGGCTTAAACAACTCGATGGCCATTTCTTTCGGCAAACCGCACTGATAAATTTTCAGTTCCGGTCCGACAACGATAACCGAACGGCCCGAATAGTCCACACGTTTTCCCAGCAGGTTTTGACGGAAACGTCCCTGTTTACCTTTCAACATATCGGACAGAGATTTCAGCGGACGGTTATTCTGCCCCGTTACCGGACGGCCGCGACGGCCGTTATCAATCAACGCGTCCACTGCCTGCTGTAAAATGCGCTTTTCATTGCGAACAATCACGTCCGGCGCGCCCAACTCCAACAAACGTTTTAACCGATTGTTACGGTTGATTACACGACGGTATAAGTCGTTCAAATCCGAGGTGGCGAAACGGCCGCCGTCCAACTGAACCATCGGACGAATATCCGGCGGAATGACCGGAATGACATCCAAAATCATCCATTCGGGGCGATTGCCCGACTGACGGAAAGCCTCCACCACTTCGATGCGCTTTACAAGACGCAGCCGTTTTTGACCGGTGGCGCCTTCAAATTCATCGCGCAGTTCTGCCGCCAGCTTATCCAAATCGATTTCGGCCAGCAATTCTTTAATGGCTTCACCGCCCATACCGGCACGGAAATCGTCTTCATAACGCTCTCTGAGCTCCTCGTATTCCCGATCGGAAATAATCTGCTTTTTGATCAGCGGGGTATCGCCCGGATCAATAACGATATAGGAGTCAAAATACAACACCTTTTCCAGATCCTTGGGCGACATATCCAGCATTAAGCCCATGCGGGCGGGGATCCCTTTAAAATACCAAATGTGGGATACCGGGGTTGCCAGTTCGATATGCCCCATTCTCTCACGGCGCACCTTGGCCTTGGTGACCTCAACGCCGCATTTATCGCAAATTTTTCCCTTATAACGAATTCTCTTATATTTACCGCAATGGCATTCCCAGTCTTTTGTCGGTCCGAAAATGCGTTCACAAAACAAGCCGTCTTTTTCCGGTTTCAGCGTTCTGTAATTGATTGTTTCCGGCTTTTTGACCTCGCCGTAGGACCATTCTCTGATCTTATCGGGAGAGGCAAGGCCGATTTTAATTGCTTCAAAAGCATTAAATTCCATATTTATTTCCGGCTCCTTTCAAATTAGTCGTCAAAATCCGCGTCGGTATCTGCCACATCCGAGCCGTCCAGCTCGTCATCATCATCGGGATTTTCAACATTGAAACTGCTCTCAATTTCGGAATCGACGGCAACATCGCTGCCCATTACCTTTTTATATTGATCGTTGTAGATCTCATCATCGTCGTCCTCAAAGGTTTCTTTCAGATCGATCTCTTCCATATCCTTGGACAACACCTTGAAATCAAGGCCGAGTGCCTGCAACTCTTTGACCAATACTTTAAAGGATTCCGGAATACCGGGCTTGGGTACATTTTGACCCTTAACAATTGCCTCATACGTTTTGACACGGCCGACCACATCGTCCGATTTAACGGTCAGAATCTCCTGCAAGGTGTACGCCGCGCCGTAGGCTTCCAGCGCCCAAACCTCCATTTCACCGAATCTCTGACCGCCGAACTGCGCTTTACCGCCGAGCGGCTGCTGCGTTACCAGCGAGTACGGACCGGTGGAACGGGCATGAATTTTATCATCAACCAAGTGATGCAGCTTGAGATAGTACATAATGCCGATGGTAACCGGATTGTCGAACGCCTGACCGGTTCTGCCGTCATACAGCACACTCTTGCCGTCCTCACGCAGTCCTGCTTTACGCAGGCAGGCACGAATGTCCTCTTCTTCCGCGCCGTCAAATACCGGGGTCATGATCTTCCAGCCCAACGCTCTGGCAGCGTAGCCCAGATGAACCTCCAAAACCTGACCGATGTTCATACGCGACGGAACGCCCAAAGGATTCAGAACGATATCCAACGGTGTACCGTCCGGCAAGAACGGCATATCCTCTTGCGGCAACACACGGGAAATAACACCCTTGTTACCGTGACGACCCGCCATCTTATCGCCGACCTGAATTTTTCTCTTCTGCGCAATATAAACGCGCACAACCTTATTGACGCCCGGGGAAAGCTCGTCGGAATTTTCCTGGGTAAATACCTTAACGTCTACGATAATACCGTATTCACCGTGCGGCACTTTCAAAGAGGTATCTCTGACCTCTCTGGCCTTTTCGCCGAAAATGGCGCGCAGCAGCTTTTCTTCCGCCGTCAGTTCGGTTTCGCCCTTCGGAGTAACGCGGCCGACCAAAATGTCGCCGCTGTGCACCTCGGCACCGATGCGGATGATGCCGCGCTCGTCCAAATCCTTCAGCGCGTCATCGCCGACATTGGGGATATCACGCGTGATTTCTTCGGGTCCGAGTTTGGTGCTTCTGGCTTCAATTTCGTATTCCTCAATATGAATAGAGGTATAAACGTCTTCTTTTACAAGATTTTCGTTCAACAGAACGGCGTCCTCGTAGTTATAACCTTCCCAGGTCATAAAGCCGATCAGGGCGTTTTTACCCAAGGCAATTTCCCCGTTACAGGTGGACGGACCGTCTGCGATAATTTGGCTGGCCTTAACCTTTTCGCCCACTTCGACGATCGGGCGTTGGTTAATGCACGTGCCTTGGTTGGAGCGCAGGAATTTCACAAGTTCGTAGGTTTCCTTTTCGCCCTTGCCGTAATTGAGAATAATTTTATCGGCGCTGACATATTCCACCACGCCGTCACGCTTGGCCAGCACGCAAACGCCGCTGTCATGCGCGGTTTTATACTCCATACCGGTGCCGACAATCGGCGCCTGAGTTTTCAACAGCGGAACCGCCTGACGCTGCATGTTAGCACCCATCAAGGCACGGTTCGCGTCATCGTTCTCCAAAAACGGAATCATCGCCGTAGCAACCGATACCATCATTTTCGGCGATACGTCCATATAATCAATTTTATCGCGTTCGATTTCGATGATTTCCTCACGGCGGCGCGCGGTAACGTGCTCGGCTTTAAAGCGGCCGTCCTCATCCAGCGCCTCGTTGGCCTGCGCGATAATATAATTATCCTCGGTATCCGCCGTCATGTATTCAATCTGATCGGTCACCTTTCCGGTTTCCTTATCGATTTTCAGATACGGTGCCTCAATAAAGCCGTAATCATTGATCCGTGCAAAAGAAGCAAGGTAGGAAATCAAACCGATGTTCGGACCTTCCGGCGTCTCAATCGGGCACATTCTGCCGTAATGTGTATAGTGAACGTCGCGGACCTCAAATCCGGCGCGGTCACGGGACAAACCACCGGGACCCAACGCAGAAAGTCTTCTCTTATGCGTCAATTCCGCCAACGGGTTGGTCTGATCCATGAACTGCGACAGCGGCGAAGAACCGAAAAATTCCTTAATGGCCGCCACCACCGGACGAACGTTAATCAGCGCCTGCGGCGTAACTACATCCAGATCCTGCAGGGACATTCTCTCTTTAATCGTACGCTCCATACGGGCAAAGCCGATTCTGAATTGATTTTGCAGCAATTCGCCCACGCAGCGGATCCGACGATTGCCCAAATGGTCGATATCGTCATTGGTTCCGATGCCGTAGGAAAGACAAATCAGATAGTTAATCGACGCATAAATATCGTCATAAATAATGGTTTTGGGCACCAAATCGAACAGACGCTCTTTGGCCATCGCCTTGATTTCGTCGTCATTTTTCGCCGCGTCCAAAATCTCTTTCAAAACGCAAAAACGCACTTTTTCGGTCACACCGATCTCAGCCGGATCGAAAGAAACGCATTTGCTCATGTCCACCATACCGTTGGAGAACACGCTTACCTTTTCTTCCCCGACCATTACATCAATGCGGGTAATGCAGGCATCCTCAATGGCCTGCGCCGTTTGTTTATTCAGTTTTTCGCCTGCCGCGGCAATTACTTCACCGGTCAGCGGGGCAACGGCGTTTTCTGCCAAAACGCAGCCCAGCAAACGCGCACCGAGCGCCAGCTTCTTATTATATTTATAACGGCCGACTTTGGAAAGATCATACCGTTTTTCATCAAAGAACAAATTGTTCAAATGCGTCACGGCACTGTCCACCGTCGGGGGCTCGCCCGGACGCAGCTTTTTATACACCTCAATCAAGCCCTCGTCGCGATCGTGCGCCAGGTCTTTTTCCAAGGTTTTAATGATCAAATCGCTGCCGCCGAACATCTCCAGGATTTCCTCATCCTTGGCAAAGCCGATGGCCCGCAAAAACGTCGTAACGGGAAGCTTGCGGTTTTTGTCAATACGAATATAAAATACGCCCGCAGAATCAGTCTCATACTCCAGCCATGCACCGCGGTTGGGGATAATGGTCGTCTTAAAGATGGGATTACCCGCCTTATCCATTTCCGTCGTATAATAAATTCCCGGAGAGCGCACCAGCTGGGAAACCACCACGCGCTCCGCACCGTTAATGATAAAGGTGCCCGCGTCCGTCATGATCGGGAAATCGCCCATAAAGATTTCCTGTTCTTTCAACTCGCCCGTTTCATTGTTGGTCAAACGCACCTTCGCCTTGATCGGCGCCGCATACGTAGCGTCCCGCACTTTACATTCCGTTACGGAATATTTCGGGCTCTCGTCCATGGTGTAGTCCAGAAAGTCCAGCACCAAATTGCCGGAATAATCCGTAATGGACGACATGTCCCGAAATACCTCTTTCAATCCCTCATCCAAAAACCACTGGTACGATTTTTTCTGGATTTCGATGAGGTTGGGCATTTCCAGTGCCTCACGGATTTTTTGAAAGCTCATTCTGGTAGTCTTCCCCAAGACTTGCTCTTTCACCATAAAAACGCTCACTCCATTTCTTTTTTTACAACGCTTTGGGGACGGCAGATCCTCAAAGCTCATTTTTTATCGCCGTTTTCAACGGATTTTCCGCCTTTTTTGCTCGCTGAAGCCTATAGCAAAGGCATTATAATCCATTATGATACAGTATAATATTCTACCACACGTATTTTTACAAGTCAAGCTATTTTTTTATTTAATAGAAAAGATTTTCCGCCGCAGATGAATTGACAAGTTTGCCTTTTCGGTATAGAATTTAAAAAAAGCTTGGGGAGGGCAATATGTCACAATACGGAAACAAACTGAAACTGACGCTGTTCGGCGAGGACGAGAGCCACAAAACGGGGTTGGTGCTGGACGGTGTACCCGCCGGTACAAAAATTCAAAAGGACAAGATGACGGCGGCGCTCTGCCGTTACGGCGAGGCGCCGTTTTTTGAAATTGTGAGCGGTGTGTTTGAGGAGCATGCCACCGGCGCGCCGCTGTGCCTGCTTTTTTCATCCGAGACGTCGGGAAAAACCGCCGATCCGATTGCTCGCCCGGGGCTGCCCGGCGATTTGCTTTTTACCAAAACGCACGGCTTTTCGGATACGCGCGGCGACGGCATTTTTACCGATCGACTGCATGCGCCGATCATTGCCGCCGGTTGTATTGCCCGCGCGGTACTGCGTGAAAAAAACATTCAACTTTTCAGTCATATCCGCGCGCTTGCGGGGGTGGAAGATGACGCCCTGTCCGCGCACCCGCTGACCGACGAAACCATGGAAAAGCTGACGCACGGAAAGCTGCCGGTGCTGGATAAACGAAAAGAAATGCTGATGACGCTGGCGCTGGAAAAAGCCAAGCATATCGG
The DNA here is from genome assembly GCA_934378025.1 of uncultured Eubacteriales bacterium. Taxonomy (GTDB): domain Bacteria; phylum Bacillota; class Clostridia; order Oscillospirales; family QAKW01; genus Firm-08. Next base: position 8,335 of record CAKRPM010000013.1, read on the forward strand.
CGATACGGTGGGCGGTCAAATCGAATGTGCGGTAACGGGACTGCCGATCGGCCTGGGCAATCCGCCTTTTGACGGATTGGAAAGCAAGATTTCCGCTCTGTTATTTTCATTTGCGGATGTACGCGGCGTTTCATTCGGCGACGGATTTGAAGCAGCCGGTCACACCGGCAGCCAAAACAATGACGAAATTTTTATGGACACCCTGAAGGGCTGCCCCGCCGCCAAAAGCAATCATGCCGGCGGCATTGTGGGCGGACTGAGCAACGGTATGCCGTTGCTGTTCACCGTGGCGCTGCGCCCCTCCCCCAAAATTCAAATCGAACAATCCACCGTCAATTTCAAGCTTCGGCACAATACGGTGTTGCCGCCCTACGACGGGCAGGCGCCGGGCGTACCCGAATACCCCATTTTAATAGAAAGCGCCGCCGCTATTGCCATTGTTGACGCTTTGCTGGAAAATTAAACCGGCCGCCGCGGCATTGACAAAGCCAAAATAATACGTTATACTATTAACAGAAATGAGGGAACGTCAATGATTCAACAACGAAATACCGTACAAAAAAAGCAAGTGTTCGCGGCGCTGACGCAGCTGGCCAACCATCCGACGGCCGAGCAGGTATATCAGCTGGTTGCGGTCGATCACCCCAATATCAGCCGTGCCACGGTGTATCGAATTTTAAACAATATGGCCCGTGACGGCAAAATTTTGCGGGTGCCCGTTCCGGACGGAGCGGATCACTTTGACCATCAGGTTCATCCGCATTATCATATCAAATGCACCGGCTGCGGCAAAGTGTACGACATTAATATGCCGACATTGCCCGATTTAAACGCCAAGGCGCAGCAATACGAAAGCGACATTAAAATCAGCGGTCATACAATTATGTTTTACGGCGTATGCCCATGCTGCAAATCATAAACATCCGTGGGATACAAAAGGCCTCCCGCAGCAGTATTAAAACTGCTGCGGGAGGCTTTTTTTATGGTTTCTTTCTTGTCAGCACGGCTGCAACGATGGCCCCGATCAGTAAAATCGGCGCCGCCCTGACGAACAAATACTCAAACGCATGAAATGCCGCGCCGAACACGGCGGTTTCGGGATCTTGATAATTCCAGCCCAAATACGGACTTTGAAGCGCAAACAGCACCGCAAAAATCCCGACGATCAACACGCTCAGTCCAACAAACACCCCGTGCCATACTTTTCGCGCGGTATTCTTTCTTTGTGCAAGCTGCAAATTGATCGTCTCCAGTTTTTCGGCAATTGCTTTGACATCCTCGGCCGGCGGGGCGGAAAGCGGTTCGCCGAGCAAGGCGCTAACGCTGGTGTCAAGTTGCTCCGAAAGCGAAATCAATAAATCGGCGTCCGGCACCGACAGACCGGTTTCCCATTTGGAGACCGTTTGCCGTACCACATTTAGCCGAACGGCCAACTCCTCTTGTGAAAGCCCTTTGGCTTTTCTCATCGCTTTGATGTTTTCGTTTAACACGTAGAATCATCCTCTTTCTTTAGATTGTTACCTCTATTGTAGAAAGAAATGCCCTTCTGCACAAGCAACGCAGGTTAACATCCCGCTCTTTTTCGTTTCATACCTCGCAAAAAATCATCAGGGCGCCCCGCAATGCGGCGGGCGCCCTGAAATATTTTGATTTTAGTCGGCGTACCGATCTCTCTTCACATAGGTGGTATGAAGAATATCGTGTGCCTTATGACTGCCCGGCTCGCCCAGGTACTCGTCATACAGCGCCTTTACCACCGGATTGTCGTGCGACTTGCGCAGCGGCATTGCCGCGTCCTCATCGTACAGCACCTTGGCGCGCAGCGCTTTGACATCGGTGAAATTGGTCACACTTGCGGGGTGAATCGGTTGGCCGCCGCCGTTTACACAGCCGCCCGGGCAACCCATTACCTCGATAAAGTGATAATTCTTCTCGCCCTTCTTCACCGCATCCAACACCTTTGCGGCATTGGCCGTGCCGGAGCAAACGCAAACGTTAATATCCATCCCGGCAACGTTATAGGTGGCCTCTTTAATGCCCTCGGTGCCGCGCACATCGGTAAAGTCAAGCTTTTCCAATTCTTTGCCGGTCAGCGTTTCCACCGCGGTACGAAGCGCCGCTTCCATAACGCCGCCCGTGGCGCCGAAGATGACGCCGGCACCGGTGAAGGTCCCCAACGGATTGTCATACTCGCCGTCCGGCAGATTTTCCAGTGTGATGCAGGCACGTTTGATCATACGCGCGAACTCTCTGGTTGTGATGGAAATGTCCACGTCCGGTACGCCGGCAGCCGCCTCATCGTCACGGCCCAACTCGAATTTCTTGGCCGTGCAGGGCATGATGCTGACGCAAACGATATCTTTGGGATCCAGCCCGTTTTTCTCCGCATACCAAGTCTTGGTCACCGCGCCGAACATCTGCTGCGGCGATTTGCAGGAGGACAGGTTTTCGGTAAATTCCGGATAATAGTATTCACAGAATTTGATCCACCCGGGAGAACAGGAGGTGATCAGCGGAAGCGTTCCGCCGTTTTGAACGCGATCCAAAAACTCATGCGCCTCTTCCAGAATGGTCAGATCGGCCGAGAAATTGGTATCAAAGACTTTATCAAAGCCCAGCATACGCATTGCCGTCAGCATTTTGCGCTCGACGTTCGTGCCGATCGGCAGGCCGAATTCCTCGCCCAGTGCCGCACGGACGGCAGGCGCCGCCTGAACCACAACATGCTTGCTCGGATCCTGCAGAGCTTCCCAAACCTTTTCGGTATCATCTTTCTCGTGCAGTGCGCCCGTCGGACAGTTGACAATGCACTGACCGCAGGAAATGCAGGGGCTGTTTGCCAAATCTTCCTCAAACGCGCAGCCGATATGGGTGGCAAATCCGCGTTCGTTGGCGCCGATAACGCTGACGCCCTGATTGTGCTTACATACCGCCACACAGCGACGGCACAAAATACATTTGCTGTTATCGCGTACCATGTGCGGTGCGCTGTCGTCCACCACCGACGGCGTAGTGGAACCGATAAAGCGGGTCAACGTATCCACCTTAAAGTCCTTGCACAGCTTTTGCAGTTCGCAATTTTCACTGCGTACGCAGGACAGACAGGATTTGTTGTGGTTGGACAAAATCAGCTCCAAGGTCATTTTTCTGGCTTTTAAAACCGCGGGCGAGTTGGTCCAAACCTCCATCCCCTCATTGACGGGGAACACACAGGCGGCCACCAGGCTCTTAGCGCCCTTTACCTCGACAACGCAGATTCGGCAAGCGCCGATCTCGTTGATTTCTTTCATATAGCAAAGCGTCGGAATCTCAATGCCGATGGTTTTGGCTGCTTCCAAAATTGTCGTGCCTTTGGGAACCGAAACATCAATACCGTTAATCTTCAGATTTACATTCATCTGTTTCTGTCTCCTTCCTTATTTCTTAACAATGGCATCAAACTTACAGCCTTCTTGACATACGCCGCACTTAATGCACTTGGTCTGATCAATTTCGTGCTTCTGCTTGAGCGCACCGGTAATCGCGCCGACCGGGCAATTACGCGCGCACTTGGTACAACCGATACATTTGTCGTTGATCTCAAAATGCGTCAAGCGTTTGCAAACACCGGCAGGGCAGCGTTTTTCCACAATATGCGCCTCATATTCATCGCGGAAAAAGCGCAGAGTGGACAGCACGGGGTTGGGCGCCGTTTGTCCCAAACCGCACAGCGAGTTGCTCTTAATGTGATAGCACAGCTGCTCCATATCGTCCAAATCCTGAAGGGTGGCTTTTCCCTCGGTGATTTTGGTTAAATACTCCAAGAGTCTTCTGGTACCGATACGGCAGGGGGTGCATTTGCCGCAGGAC
>CAKRPM010000014.1 GCA_934378025.1 uncultured Eubacteriales bacterium
CGTCCTCCCAGTCATGTCCCGTGGCGGGGATGGACCCCATTTTTTCGGTAGAGCATACCGTGCAGACGTATTTTTCGCTGCCCGCTTCCGTGCAGGTCGGCGCTTTGATTTGCGTGCCGTTATCCCAAAGGTGTTCATTGGTGGCGGGAATGAGCGTAACGTCCTTTTGGGCGTCGCAGTTTTTGCAGTGAATGGACTTGCTGCCGTCACTACCGCAGCCGGCTTCTTGATCCACCGTAAATTCGGCGTTCCACTCATGATCGGTCATGGGGATGCTTTCTGTCTTTTCGGCACCGCAAACCGAACAACGAGCGATTTGTACGCCTTCGCTTGTACAGGTCGGCGCTTGGAGAATATCAAATTCGGCAAAATCATGCTGATTGGAGAAGGTATAGCTGCCGCTGCCGATTTCAATAACCGTATATTCTTCTGTATCGCTGACGCTTTTCACGCCGGTTACCTCTTGCGCATTTTTGCCGTCAACAAGGATCATGGCGTCCTTGGGCAGATATACGGTGGCGTAGCTGTTGGCCGGTACACTTACATGATATTGATACGCCTGACTTTTATCAATCGTCCAATCGGCGCTGACCGCACCGTAGATCGTTTGGGTTTCGGCACGGGCGTAACCGATTTCCTGATTGATTTCGGGTCGGAAAATCAAATGGTGATAGCCGCCGTCGGCTTCGTCTTGCTGTATGCCGCACATGTTTTCGTACATCCAGGCGACTACCGAACCGTAGCTGTAGTGATTCAGCGAAAGGGAGGGCATGCCCTTGCCGTTGATATAAGCATTCCAGCTCTCCCAAATGGTCGTGGCGCCGTTGGCAATGCTGTAGCCCCAGGAGGGGAACGTGTCTTGCAGCACCAGCGCATAGGCCAGATCGCTGTAACCGTAGCGGCTGAGTACGGGGCAAAGATAACTGATGCCCATAAATCCGCAAGTCAAGTGATAATCATTTGCAATGATTTTATCTGCCAGACGATCGGCAAAAGCCTGCGCATTTTCATCGGCAATGCCGAATGCCAGCGCCAGAACATATACGGTTTGCGTATCGCCTGTGATTCTTCCGTCGGACACATAAGCGTTGGTAAAGTCCGCCTTGGTTTTGGCCAGCATATTGGCATATTTTTGTGCGTCGGCCGATTTGTTTAAGACGGTGGCGGTTTTTTGCATCAGCGAAAGGGAATAGGCGAAAAACTCGGTGGCGACCACGTCTTTCGGCGAGGTTTCATTGATGGACAGCCAGTCGCCGTATTGACAGGTGGGGATGATATATGTGCCGTCGCTTTCGTAATTGCTTTGGCTGACCTGATAGTTGATCCACCCGGCCATCATATCGTAATACCGTTGCAAAACCGAGTTGCTGCCGTAGGTCGTATATAATATCCACGGCAAAATCACCGCAACGTCGCCCCAGCCCGCACTGGCTCGATTGCCGTAGATGGTGTAGTTGGGCGCATAGGTTGAGATGCAGCCGTCCTCACGCTGCGTTCGTGCCACATCGTCCAAGTATTTGGTCAAAAAATTCAATGTATCGGCGTTGTAGGCGGCTGTTTTGGCAAAAATATGCGCGTCGCCGGTCCAGCCTTGCCGTTCGTCACGCTGCGGACAGTCGGTCGGAACGGAAATGAAATTGGAAAGCTGACTCCACATGGTGTTTTGGAAAAGCTGATTGATTTGTGCATTGCCGGTTTCGATGGCGCCGAAATAATCAATGTTTTGGCTCAGCACAATACCGGTGATATCGTCCGCATCCAACGGACCGTCATATCCGGTGATTTCCGCATAGCGGAAGCCGTGATAGGTGAAAATCGGCATATAGGTGCAGGGTTGGTCATTTTTAAAGGTGTAAAAATCAACGGCGTGCGCCGTGCGCATATTGCCGGTATACAGATTTCCCTGTAATTCGGGCGTTGCCTCATCGTAAAGAATTTCACCGTAACGCAGTCGGATGGTTTGCCCCGCTTTGCCGGTTAAGGAAAGTTTAAGATTTCCGGCAAAATTTTGTCCCATATCAATAATGTATTTATCGTTCAGCTTTGTGACGGAGACCGGCTTGATTTGCGCCTTTTGCACGACTGCAGTGGTGGAGGGCTGCAGGGTCACGGTGCTGATGTCCACGGTGGTTTCGGTGGTTTCTTTGGTGGCCGTGTGCGTGCCGTCCCAGTCGGTATCGTCAAAGCTTATGCGTTTCCAGCCGTCCTGTTCTTTGCGGGCGTCGTAGGTTTCACCGTTTTGATTGTCGGTTTTGAGATAGGGGGAGTTTCGGCTGGAGCGCCAGCTGTCATCCGTGCAGATCGTTTGTGTGCTGCCGTCTGTATAAGTAATGGTCAGCTGCGCTAAAAAGGCGGGATCTTTTCCCCAAATTTCGACGTTGCCCGTCGAACTGTTGCTCGCCATACCGTCGTGACCGGCATACCATCCGTTTCCGACCACGGCGCCGAGGGCATTTTCTCCCGCCGAAAGCTGATCGGTAATGTCGTACGTTTGATATTCAATCGCTTTGGTATACTCGGTCCAACCCGGGCTTAAATATTCGTCGCCGATTTTTTGTCCGTTTAAGTAGGCCTCGTAAATCCCCAGCGCGCTGACATGCAGCCGTGCGCTGCTGATTTCTTTTCCCGACTCGGTCGAGAAGGTTTTACGAAACATCGGGGCGCCGATTTCATCAATCGGGCGCAAAAAACTGCCGCTTTTGCGTAATACCAGCTTTCCGTCTTTGGCAAGTCCGGTATAAAACGGATCGATGTAGCTTTCAAAATCGCAGAAAATCAGCGTTTGTTGATCGGCGTCCGTTACACGGTAGTTATCAATCAATGCGCTTTCGTTGGAGGCGTATTCTCTGAATCCCACCTCGCCGTAGCAAGCGCTGCTGACCTTGCGCTGATCCACCAAGGTATCATTGATATAGGTGGTAATGGTTTTGTCTTTGGCAATTTCGATGCGAATATGGTGGCTTTGCGTGCGCTGCTGCCAGGGAATTTGTTCGGTAACGTCAATTTTGGCCAACTGACCGTACTTGCCGTCTACGCAGGTGTGCGGCACCAAATAGACCTTTTCGTTGGCGGCGCCGGAGGCAATGTTGATTTGCCACATCAAATGGTTTTTGGCGCTTGTGCCCGCAAAAAGTATGCCGCAGGCCGTGCTTTCAATCTGAACGTCCATTTCAATGGTGTGGGCGGGGATCAGGGCGCCTTGCAGCGATTCCACCGTCGAAAAGGTGACGCCGTTGGTCATTTTTTCAAAGAACAGACTACCGTTTGTGATAACGCCGCCGTCAAAAGGATTGTTGCCGTCGTCAAAATCATAGAAAAACAGCTCGTTTCCGAAAGCGTCCAGGACGCGTACATTATCAAAATATCCCGATTCATCGTCGCCGGTGGAATACATATTGCGGAAACCGAATCCGTTTAATACGGCAAAATCGTGCGTGCAACTGCCGACGGACGTGCCGTTGATCGAAAAGGTCATCGTTTTGTTTTGAACGTCCACTTTAAGGTGCAGCGGATCAAAAAGCTGCGCGTAGGGAACGGTATCCGTAATCACAATGTCGCTGACTTTTTTGATGGTACCGGCAGTCGTACTGACCACCCGCAAAATCGATTTTCCCGAGGTCTTGCCGTAAAGCTGAACCCCGATGTAATTGTTGCTGTCGGTGCCGCCGACGATCAATCCGGCACAGTTTTTCACCAATTGAATGTACGCTTCAATCGAATAGGCCGTGCGGTTGAAACTGCCGTTGTAAATCGTGCGTATATCATTTTCCGAGGAGAAAGCAATATTGCCCGAAACATTTTTAACCAGCAGCCGACCGTTTTCCAACGTGCCGCCGGTAAAGTATTTTTGATCGTTTTCAAAATCCAGCGTCCAGACGGCATTGCCCTCAGCGTCCGAAAGGGTGATGTTGTCGTAGTAGGCTTGCTCGTCATCGGAGGTGGATTTCCAGTGTCTGAATCCGAAGCCGCCTGCGCTGATGCCGCTGCAGGTGTAACTTCCGACAAGCGTGTCATTCAGGTAAAGCGTGATTTGGTTGTCGGCGGTACGAACCTGACACTTAATATTTACGGGTTGATAAACGTTTTCGTAGGGAACAATGGCGGTGGTGGTAAAGGATTTCACCTGTTTGGCTTTGCCCGCCGTCGTTTCCAAAATGCGCAGGCTGGTTTGCCCCGCCGTTTTGGCATAAAACTGAATACTGACAAAGTTTTTTGCATCGCTGCCGCCGATGATCAGCCCGGCGGCGTGATTTACCACCTGTACATCGGCTTGCAGCGTATAAGTGCTTAAATCAAAGCTTTGCACTTTGTCGACAGCTCCGGCTGCAATAAAATCGGCTTTCCAGTCGTCGGCGCCCGGTGCGGTGGTAAAGTCGCTTTCGGCGGAGACGCTTTGCCCCGAATGATCCCACACGGTAACGCTCCAAAGATAGTGTGTTTGCGTTTGAAGCGCTTGTCCGCCGTAGGTGATGCGGTTTTTGTAGCTGTCGCGCTTTTGCGAATCCCACAGTGTGTCGCCGTCTTCGCTGAAAACGCGGATTTGATACGCGCTCTGCGCACGGTCGCGTGCCGAACTTTCCATTTGCCAGGAAAATATCGGGGTACACGAGGCATTCAGCGGGCTTTGGCGATTGTCTGTTTTTAAATTGGTAAGAAAAATGTCCGCCTGCGCGTTGACGGACAGGGGAATGAATGTGATGCTCATAAGCACCACCATAAGAATGGATAATACATGCTTAATTCTCCTCATACTGAAATCTCCTTTCCTTGACAACATTATACCATTCGTGCTAAGATGATTAAAATGACGTATTATTTTCTGATTTGGTGGGGTGAATATGACATGAATACCTACTTTATGAAGGGGAACGAGCCTTGGCGCCGTCGGGTGAACCGTGACGGGGTGGTGGTCATGGAAGCCAGAGATCCGAACAATTATATGCACGGCCATTCTTATTTTGAATTGGGCTATGTACTGGACGGGACGGCGCGGCATATTTTAAACGGAAACGAGACCATCATTAAAAAGGGCGATTTCTTTTTGATGGATTTGGAAAGTCGGCATGCTTATTTCGGGGATGAGAATTGTTTTATTGTCAATTTACTGTTTTATCCGTGGATTTTGGAGCCGTCTTTGGCGCATTGCCGAAAGCTTTCGGAGCTGGTCAGTCACTTTTTGATCGGTTATTTGCCGCAAAATATCGGATTGGTGCATTTTCGGATTTTTCATGATGATCAAACCGTACTGCGACTGCTGGAGTCTATTGCCGAAGAACTCTATTTTATGCGCCCCGGAACGCAGGCGATGGTGCGCGCCTATATGATCGAGCTGATGGTGGAAATTATGCGGCTGCTGGGACAGGAGCAGCAAAAGCGATATTCCACGATCACGCAGGATATTATCGCGGTGATCGAGCAAAAGTATGCGGAAAATATCACGCTTGCACAAATTGCCGATCGCCTCGGCTATTCGCCGGCCTATTTATCCCGACGGTTTCGGGCGGACATCGGGCAATCGTTTATGACCTATTTGCAGCGGTACCGCCTGGAGGCGGCCTGCCATTTATTGACGACGGGGGAAGAGAGCGTTCTGCGTGTGGCGCGATCGGTCGGATATGAGGACGTACGCTTTTTTTATGAAATTTTCAAGCGGGTTTATCTTTGCACGCCCACACAATACCGCGCCAAGCATAAAAAATTCAAATTGACAAGGCTTTGAATATTGATTTATTGCATTTTTTTTGATATAATAATTCTAATTGTATTTTTAGTGATAAGGATGTGCGTGCTTTGCATTTAAAAAGTCTGGAAATTCAGGGGTTCAAATCCTTCCCCGATAAGATCAGTATTAAGTTCCCGGACGGGATTACGGCGATCGTCGGCCCCAACGGCTCGGGAAAAAGTAATATCTCCGATGCGATTCGCTGGGTACTGGGCGAGCAGTCCGGCAAGCAACTGCGTTCTGCCAAAATGGAGGATGTGATTTTTACCGGTACCACCAAGCGCCGTCCGCAGGGATTTGCTCAGGTCGGGCTGACCATTGACAATGCCGATCATGCGCTGCCGGTGGAATATAATGAGGTGACTGTGTCCCGCCGCTATTACCGCAGCGGTGAGAGCGAATACTACATAAACAATCAGCAAGTGCGCCTGAAAGACGTTAACGAGCTGTTTTTGGATACCGGGCTCGGGAAAGACGGATATTCGATTATCGGTCAGGGCAAGATTGCCGAAATTCTTTCGCCGAAAAGCGAGGATCGGCGCGCGATTATTGAAGAAGTGGCGGGCATTTCCAAATATCGCTACCGCCGCAATGAGGCGGGCAGAAAGCTGCAGGCGACGGAAGACAACCTGGTTCGTCTGTACGATATTTTAAATGAATTGTCCGATCGCTTGCCGCAGCTGGAAAATCAATCGGAAAAAGCACGCAAATACCTGGCCTATCGGGATGAAAAAACAACGCTGGACATTTCTCTTTGGATGGATGAAATTGACCATATTCAGCAAAGCAGTGAAAAGCTGCGCGAAGATTTTGCGCTGGTTAACGGAAACTTGGAGGATATTACCACCGAGCTTACCAATATTGAAAAGGACATCGGCGGCTCGTTCGGCGACAACCAGAAAATCAATATGGAGCTGGAAGAGGTGCGGGAGCAGACGGCGAAGGCGGAGGAACAAATCGCGTCGCTGCAATCGGCCGTGGCGGTTTTGGACAACCAAATCGCCTACATGAAGCAGGATATTGCCAAAGCGGAAACCGAAATCGGGGAAATTGACGATCATCGTTTGCAAATTGCCGCCCAAATCGAAAAGGCGCAGGCAGATGTGGCGGCTAAGCGCGCCGATATTACCGCCTCGCAGGAAGAAATGGCGGCGCTGTACGAGCGGCTGGAAAAGCTGTCGGCCACCGATGACGAACGCCGCACGAAAAGCGAAGCGTTGCGCGCGGAGATTACTCGGCTCACAACACAGAAAAACGATGTACAAATGGAGCGCATTTCCGCAGAAACGCAACTCAATACCGTTGCCGCCCGCAAGGCGGAAGCGAAACAGGCGCTTGCCGAAAAGCAGCCGCAGTATGATGCTGTTTCGGCGGAAATCGGGGAAATTGACGTATCGATTGCCGACTGCAAAGAAAAGCTGACGGAATTTGACAATATGGCGGCGGGCATCGATAAGCTGGCGGCCATGAAGCAAAACGCCTACGAACAGGCGCTTTCGGAATATGAAAAGGCCAAGGCAGAACTTGCAAAATTGCAAAATCGGAAACAACTATTACTGGAAATGGAGCGATCGCTGGAGGGTTATCAGGGCAGCGTTAAGACGGTGCTGCGTCAGGCGGAAAGCGGCCGCTTGTCCGGTATTTGCGGTACGCTTTCCAAGTTGATTGACGTACCGCAGCAATACATTGCCGCCATTGAAACCGCCTTGGGCGCGGCCATTCAAAATATTGTCACCGAAACGGAAAAGGACGCCAAAAAAGCGATTTTCCTGCTCAAAAGTCAAAATGCGGGGCGGGTCACCATGCTGCCGCTGGACACCATTCGCGTCAATCGTGTTTCCGACGCGGAATTTAAAAATCAAAGCGGCTTTTTAGGGGTGGCGGCCGATTTAATTCAAACAAAATATCCCAAGGCCGTTGAATTTTTGCTGGGGCGCACGCTGGTGGTGGATACGCTGGATCATGCCACCGAATTATCCGCCAAGTGCGGCAGACGGTTCAAAATCGTCACGCTGGACGGCCAGGTGGTGAATGTCGGCGGTTCGTTGACCGGCGGTTCGGTTGCGCGCAGCGCGGGATTGTTGAGCCGAAACATTGAGGTTCAAAAAGCGGAAGAGCTGATTGCACTTGCCGAGAAAAAATGCCGTGAACGTGACGCGGCCATGATCAAAAGCCGTGAAGAACACGGAGAAATGCAGGCAAAGCTGGAGGGCCTTCGGGCAGAACGGCAAACGGTTGAGGAGCAGAGTACAACACTGGGACATTTGCGGGAAAACAAAAGCGTTGTCTTGGAGTCTTTCGGCACCGTGGTGCAGAATTTGAAAGACGAGCTTTCGCAAATTGACGGCGCCGAGCAGCTGCATGGCGCACATATCGAGCAGTGCGCCGCGCAGACGGAGATTTTGCAGAAACGCATTGAGCAAAGTGAAGCGGGACTGGCGGAGCTTGAAAACATCAGCGGGCAGAATGCCGGTCAGGCGGAAAAAATTAAGGAAGAAATTGCCGCCTGTCAGCTTCGCCAGGCCGAAATCTTCAAGGAAATCGAAGGCGTTGATAACATCATTTTGCAGTATCAAACGCAGCTTTCCCGTGTGGAAGAGGACAACCGCACCCGTCAAAACACCATTGAGGAAAATCGGAAAAGTTTGGCCGAAGCGGCCGAGCAGCATGCTTCACTGGAAAGTATGTTGGCTGCCGGAAAACAAAGCATTGCCGATTTGACGGCGAAAAACGAACAATTGATTGCCCGCCGCACGGACAACGAAAAGCAGCAGACCCAACTGCGCGCGATGCAAAAGGAAAAGCTTTCCGTTAAGGAAAAGCTGTTAGGGGAGAGTGCGCGGCTGGAGCACAAATTGACCAATATTTTGGATCACAGCGAAACGCTGATTGCCAAGCTGATGGATGAGTACAATCTGACGGTCAGCGAAGCCAGAGAGCGCCGCGTTGCACTGGAAAATCCCGGTGAGTCCAAAAAGCGGGCGGTGGAGCTGCGTAATAAAATGCGTGCGCTCGGCAATGTGAATTTGGACGCGATTGAAGAATATAAAGAAGTCAAAAAGCGGCACGACTTTTTGCAGGGACAGGTGGATGATTTGACCACCTCCAAGCGCGATCTTGAAAAGCTGATTTCGGAACTTTTAGGGCAAATGAAAAGCATTTTTACCGAGAGCTTTTATCAACTGAACGAGCAGTTCAACGAAATTTTCAAGGAGCTGTTCGGCGGCGGCCGCGCCGAGTTGATTTTAAGCGATCCGGAGGATGTGCTGAATTGTAATATCGAAATTAAGGTTGCCCCGCCCGGAAAAATCATTAAGAGTATCCTTTCGCTTTCCGGCGGCGAGCAGGCGTTCAGCGCGATTGCGCTGTATTTTGCCATTCTGAAAATTCGCCCCACGCCGTTTTGCATTATGGATGAAATCGAAGCGGCGCTGGACGATGTAAACGTGGCGCGCTTTGCAAGCTATTTGCGGCGTTTTTGTTCCAAAACACAATTTATTACGATTACGCATCGCCGCGGTACGATGGAAGAGGCGGACGTACTGTACGGAGTCACCATGCAGGAAAAAGGCGTTTCCAAGCTTTTGACCATCAATGTCGGCGAAATGGAAAAATATTTAAAGCTGAAATAAGGAGCGGTCATGGGATTTTTTGAAAAGCTGAAAAGCGGGCTGACCAAAACGCGCGAAAATGTGACGGGACGTGTGGACAGCGTGCTGAAAATGTTCGGAAAAATTGACGAGGATTTGTTCGACGAATTAGAGCAAGCGCTGATTGAGGCGGATTTGGGCGTGCAGACCACCATGGATATTTTGGAGGAATTGCGCGCACGTACAAAAGCGGGCAAAATCCGAAAGGCGGAGGAAATTCGAGACGCCTTGCGCGAAATTATTACCGAAATGCTTTGCGCCTCGGATGCGTCGCTGCATCTTTCCACCAAGCCCAGCGTGGTGTTGATGATCGGCGTAAACGGCGTGGGAAAGACGACCACGACCGCAAAGCTTGCCTATCATTTAAAAAACGAGGGGAAAAAAGTGATTTTGGGGGCGGCGGATACTTTCCGTGCCGCCGCGACGGAGCAGCTGGCCATGTGGGCGCAGCGGATTGATGCGGATATTATCAAACAAGGTCAGGGCGCCGATCCCGCCGCCGTTGTTTTTGACACCATCAGTGCCGCAAAAGCGCGGGGCGCGGATGTGATTTTATGCGATACGGCCGGGCGGCTTCATAATAAAGTGAATTTGCTTAATGAGCTGAAAAAGATCTATAAAGTTATCAAAACACAGCTGCCGGAGGCGGATACCGAGGTGCTTTTGGTATTGGACGCCACAACCGGCCAAAACGCTGTGCAGCAGGCGCGGGAATTTCAAAAGGTGGCCGATATTACCGGGGTTGTGCTGACCAAACTGGACGGGACCGCCAAGGGCGGCATTGTGGTGGCCATTGAAAATGAACTGAATTTGCCGGTGAAGCTTGTTGGGGTCGGCGAGCAGGTGGATGATTTGCAGCCGTTTCACCCCGAAGAGTTTGCGGCGGCGTTATTTTAAGGGGAGAGAAAAATGCGTATTGACGGCAGAAAAAACGATCAACTGCGACCGATTAAAATTACCAAAGATTTTACCCGTTATGCCGAGGGCAGTGTGCTGTTTTGCAGCGGGAACACATGGGTGCTTTGCAATGCAAGCGTCGAAGAGGGGGTACCTCCGTTTTTGGAGGGAAAAGGAAAGGGCTGGATTACCGCGGAGTACAATATGCTGCCCCGTGCGACGGCCACGCGCAGCAAACGCGATATTTCCAAGCTGAAGCTGAACGGACGCAGCGCCGAGATACAGCGTCTGATCGGTCGGGCATTGCGTGCGGCGGTCGATTTGGAGGCCTTGGGCGAGCGCACGATTACCATTGATTGTGATGTGCTGCAGGCGGACGGCGGAACGCGAACTGCCTCCATCAGCGGCGGCTTTATTGCGCTGAAAACAGCAACGGATCGATTGCTAAAGGCCGGTGTTTTGACCCAAAATCCCATTCGCAAAGCGGTGGCGGCCATCAGCGTCGGCATTGTGGACGATGTCCCGATGCTGGATCTTTGCTATAAAGAGGACAGCAGCGCCATGGCAGACGTCAATGTAATTATGACGGATCAGGGCGGATTTGTTGAAATTCAGGGAACCGGCGAGGGTCGGGATTTCACCCGCGACGAATTGGACGCGCTTTTGGCGCTGGCACAAAAAGGCTGCGATGAAATATTTGCCCTGCAAAAGGAAATTTCGGAGTGAAAATGATGGAAAAGGTATTTGTTCTTGCTTCCAATAATGCACATAAACTGGAAGAATTTCGCGCCATTTTCGGGCGGCTGGACTTATTGGTTCTATCCCAGCGGGAGGCGGGCGTATCGGTCGAGCCGGAGGAGAACGGCACTTCTTTTGCCGAAAATGCCATGATTAAGGCTCGCGCCGTCTATGATTTGTGCAAGCAACCGACGGTGGCGGATGACAGCGGACTTTGCGTAGACGCGCTGAACGGCGCCCCCGGTATCTTCAGCGCTCGGTACGGCGGCAAAAAAAGCGACGCCGAGCGGCGGGCGCTGTTGCTGGAAAATATGAAAGACATTCCTAAGGCCCGGCGGGGCGCGCACTTTACCAGCGCCATTGCCTGCATCATTGACGATCAGACGTCTTTTGTCGTGCAGGGTCATGTGTTCGGTACAATCGATATGCGTGAGACCGGAGAAAACGGCTTTGGGTACGACAGCCTGTTTTTGCCGGAGCACTGCGGCGGAAAAAGCTTTGCCATGCTTTCGCCCGCGCAAAAAAACAAGATCAGCCATCGGGCCCGTGCTTTGGAGGCCTTTGCACGCGAATATAAAAATCTTTTATAGCAAAATATTTCGAGCCTTGAAAGATTACAATAAACTTGTGTATTTTTAAAGCGGAAATCTCCTTTGACCGCGGCGGAGATTTTTGAGAGTCAACAGAAGTCTGCGGCAGAACGGAGAACATCTATGATCACCAGCAAACAACGCGCCTATTTGCGCGGCATGGCCTCTACGGCGGAAACTATTTTTCAACTCGGAAAAGAGGGCATCGGCGAAACGTTTGTAAAACAAATTGATTTGGCGCTGGAAAAACGCGAATTGATTAAATTGAAAATTTTGGAAACGGCACCGATTGACGCACGCGAGGCCGCCGAGCAGCTGGCGCATGCCACCCGCAGCAATAT
>CAKRPM010000015.1 GCA_934378025.1 uncultured Eubacteriales bacterium
GATTACGGCGGCGCTGTTGTCCTTTGCGTTTATGGGCTTTAACGGCCTGAGCTTTTAGGAGGGAGAACAATGCCGGAAATTGTAAAAGTTATTTTAATTGCCGCCGGGATTCTCGGCGGGATCGGCGCACTGCTGGGCGCAGTGCTGTCATTGATTTCCAAAGTGTTCAGCGTGGAGGAAGATCCGCGCAGCGCGCAAATTACCGCGGCACTGCCCGGCGCCAACTGCGGCGGCTGCGGCTATGCGGGCTGTTCGGCGTATGCTCAGGCGATTGTATCGGAGGGAGCGCCGATTAACGCCTGTCATTCCGGCGGTCAGCCGGTGGCCGACCAAATTGCACATATCATGGGCGTCAGCGCGCAAAAAATGGAGCGCAGAGTCGCTTTTGTTCGTTGCAGCGGCACTGCGGATCATGCTGTGGAAAAATATGTTTATCGCGGCATTTTGGATTGTAATGCCGCCATGCGGCTGCAAAGCGGACCGAAGCAGTGCGCGTATGCCTGTCTGGGACTGGGCAGTTGCGCCGCCGTATGTCCGGAGGCGGCCATTACCGTTTCAAACGGCGTGGCAAGTGTAAGCGCGGCGCTGTGCGGCGGCTGCGGAAAATGCGCGACGGTATGTCCGCGGCATGTGATTGATATGATTCCCGAAACGGCTGCGTTTACGGTCGGGTGTTCTTCCGAAAGTAAGGGCGTTCAGACCAAGAAGGATTGTTCGGCCGGCTGCATCGGTTGTCGGCTTTGCGAAAAGAATTGTCCCGAGGGGGCGATTGCCGTGACAAACAACGTGGCAAAAATCGATTACGAAAAATGTACCGGCTGCGGCCAATGCGCCGAAAAATGCCCGGTGAAAATTATTCGGAGGACGGTATGAACGCGGCGGAACAATGCCTGGCGCTGTTACTGAAAAATCAAAAAACCATTGCGTTTGCGGAAAGCTGTACGGGCGGATTGCTTGCCAAAATGCTGACCGATCTTCCCGGTGCTTCCGCCGCCTTTGAATGTGGCGTGGTTAGCTACAGCGGGCGTATAAAACATAAGCTGCTGGGCGTTTCGGAAGAAACGTTGCGGCGCTTTGGCGAGGTTAGTCCGCAGACCGCCTCGGAAATGGCCGAGGGAATTGTCGCGGCCTCCGGTGCGGATATCGGCGTCAGTATCACCGGTATTGCCGGACCGACCGGGGCAACCGAAACGAAAAGGGTGGGATTGATTTATATTGGGGTGAGCTTTTTGGGGCATACCTCGGTGGATCGGCTGGAGCTGTATGACGGCCGTTTCGATCGTGCCGCAAGAAGAGAGGCGGCCGCCGCCTTTGCCTTGAAAAAAGTATCTGCACTGCTTTCGGAGAAATCTTCGTAACCTTTTGGCGCACCCGACCGTCGGTCGGGTGCGCCTATATCATTTTTTATATATTTTTTTGACATATCATTGACAGATTGTGCAAAATGATATATAATCATTTCATAAAAGCTCACGGAGAATGATTATGAAACAAATGCTCTACAAAATTTATAGGAAGCTGGCTTTGCTTTTTTTCGGCGAAAAGGGATTTTTATGCCCTTTTCGCCGTTTTTCGTGATAGAAAATTTAAAAATTTAGGAGAAAAATATTATGCATAAAAAATTCAAAAAAATGATTTCTGCTATTGCAGTTTCGATTGTCATTGTTTTAACTGTTTCGGCTATGACTGTTGCAAGTGCTGATACTTTATTGGAAGAAAATTCAACACAGCGCCTTTTGGAATATGTATCCAATTTATTAGGCTTTCCGCAAGAAGATATCAACGCAATGTACGATGGCTTTGAAAATCAAAATGATTTTTTGATTGAGGTTGACAGCATGCTTCAAGACATAATCTTTTATGAAAATTGGGATGCAAGCATTAAAACCGTTCAAAGTCTGGAAGAAATTAGTGATGATCTGGGCATAAGCGCCGAATTGCTTCAACATCACATCGATATATGCGGAAAAGAGTATTTTATGAGCCGCGTGTTACAGCAGGAGGTTGAGCCTTTGGCAAGTTCCGAAGGATCGGAAATCGGATACACAAAATTTAAAGAGTATTACAATTTGTCGCATACCGGAAATATATATTTAACCAAGGACAGCGTTACTGTCGGATATCGACATGGCCATGCGGGTATTGTTTCTAGCCATGTAAAAGACAAGAAAACAATAATGGAGGCACTTGGCAAAAACAGTGATCCCGAAAAAGAGGTGGCTGAACAGGATTTATGGGTATGGCAACATAAGAACACCATTGCTGTGTATTATCCCAGTAATACGACAACCGAAAAACGTGAAAATGCCGGACGTTATTCTAAAACTATGGATTTTGCAAACTATACCGCCTTGGTTAAAAAAGGAGAGGCAGTAGATGTCTTCCCGAAAGTGAACTGCATTTCATTGGTATATCTGTCATACTTAATGGGTGTAGGTAATAGTTATGATTTAGTGCCGCAAGTCGGTTCCGGGTCACTTCTTTATCCGTCACAGGTGCAATTTTCGCCGATCATTGCGATAAAGACAACCGGTAACGGAATGTTACGCACTTCAAACTGGAATGATTACAATTGGGGTTAAATAATGAGTAATACAAAAAGAATAGTTTGCGTTTTATTAGTGGTACTTTGCTGCTTTTCGGGCTGCAAAAAAAATAAAACGGACGGATTGGCGTGTGAGATGTATGTTGCGAACAACAATACATCGGGATACTTGATGTATGTTTTTCAAAACGGCAGCTTGATTGAAAAGGGAGATTGCTCGCCGGCGCTGGACGGCTGTACACCGCGCTATATTCGGACGCGGGCGGCGCAGCACGACGGAATCGATAACCATGCTGCGTATCTGCTTTATGGGCAGTTGGACGACTATTGGGTGGATGAAACCAAGGAGTTTTATCTTTATTCCTCGGGCGATGTGACCACGGTTTTGTATTATAACAATAATGCGAAAAAAGAAATAGAAGTACCCAATGACGGATTTGAATACCGTCACTTGCGCTATAAAGATGATACATTGTATCTGGTTTCATCCGTTCAGGAAAAAAACAATTTGATGAATTTTAATGTTGTTAAAATCGATCCCGAGAAAAACCAAAGTACAACGCTGCATTTTTCTGCGCCGGCATGGAAATCCAGTATGCCGATGGGACCGGCGAATACATTGCGTATTTTAACTGCGGATAACAATTTGCTGGATGCCTACGGTGTCGACGATGAAAAAGGCGAGTATAAAACGGTTGCCTTCATGATGCGGCCGGACGGAACGTACAAGGAAATTCCGTTTGAAAAACCGTATGGGCTGGTTGCTTTCTTTTATAATACGGCGGAAGGGTTTGCAATGCTGGAGCACAGCATGGACGGCTCCGAGCGCAAAAAGGAAGATTTTTATATGCGGGTGCGCTACTTTGATAAAGACGCAAACGAACTTCGCAGTAAAGAAATCGACTGCACCGAATTGCAGGCCAAAACCAAAGGGCTTTTAAACGTCGAGCATGCGGTTGCCTATCATGACGGTGTTTTATACATCGGCGTTTCGGCCGACGGTCGGTTGTATTTATGCCGTTATAACGAGGAAACGGAGCAGCTGACGATCGATCAGTCGGTACGGGGCAGTTGGGGATTCGAACTTGAGCTGGTGGAGTATCGCGGCGGTATTGCCTGTTCGCTGCCTGACCGATAAGACTTTAATTTTAAATAAAACGAGTCCCCGAAAAGCAATCGCTTTTCGGGGGCTCGTTTTGTTATTTTTTCAGGTGCTTTTTAATTGCGCTGAAGGTTTCGTCGCTGATGTCGTGCTCGATTTTGCAGGCGTCCTGCGCCGCAATTTCCGGGCTGACCCCGAGTCGGATCAGGCAATCACTCAAAATTCTGTGCCGTTCTAAGATTTTTTGCGCAATTTCCCGGCCGGTTTCGGTCAACTTAATGGTGCCGTCTTTTTCAATGGTAATATACTCGCCTTTTTTCAACAGCCCCATGGCGCGGCTGATACTGGGTTTGGAATAGCCCATATAAGTGCTGACGTCGATAGAACGAACCGCCGGTTTTTCCAGAGATAAGAGCAAAATGGTTTCCAAATACATTTCGCCCGATTCTTGCAGATGCATGTTCTTCAGTCCTTTTATTGTAGTTAGCTTAGTATAACACAAAAAAATGCTTTTTGCAAGAGGTCAAACGCCCGGATCAAAAATAAGTGTCAAAAAAGATAATTATTTGGTGATATTATCTATTGTTTTTTGCCGCAGAGTGTGCAATACTTTTATAGATAAAAAGCAGTGGGGGAACAGGATACTTTATGAAATTTGAATTGATGCGGGTAATTTTATATCTCGGCATTATCTTGCTGGCGACAAAGTCGCTGGGGCTTTTGATGCGCAAACTCGGATTGCCGCAGGTGGTCGGCATGGTGCTGGCGGGTCTTTTAATCGGCCCGGCCATTTTTTCCAATCTCGGCATCGGCTTTTCGGGGCTGGTTCATCCGACGACGGAGGAAATGGAGGCTTTGCAGGTTTTCTCGCAGGTCGGCGTGATTATGATTTTGTTTTCCAGCGGACTGGAAACCGATGTCAGGGAGCTGAAAAAAAGCGGACTGGCTGCGGGCTGTGTGGCGCTGGTCGGCGTATTGGTACCGATGGCGCTCGGCTTTTTGTTGGCCGTGCTGTGCATGGGCGGTTTTTCGGTGCTGCAAAATCATGATCAACTGATGAACGCTTTGTTTGTCGGGATTATTCTGGCGGCCACCAGCGTCGGCATCACGGTGGAAACGCTGCGCGAGCTGGGACGTTTGAATACCAAGGTCGGCACCACGGTGCTCAGCGCGGCAATTATCGATGATGTCATCGGGATTATTACGCTGAGTATTGTAACCAGTTTGAACGGCAAAGGCAATATTTTGATGACGCTTGCAAAAGCGGCCGGCTTTTTTGTGTTTTGCATCGGCGCGGGCTTATTGCTGCGGTATTTCTTCCAGTGGATGGAGAAAAAATATCCGCATACCCGCCGCATCGGCATTTGGGCGCTGGTGATGTGCTTTGTATTTGCCTATTGTGCGGAGGAGTGGTTTGGAATTGCCGCAATTACCGGCGCTTATATGGCGGGGCTGATGCTCAGCGGTATGCCGGATACCACTTTCGTGGATCGCAAGGTGGTGGTCAGCGGCTATATGATTTTCACCCCGATTTTCTTTGCGTATATCGGAATCAGCGCCGACTTCAGCAATTTTACGATGAGCGAGCTTTGGTTCGGACTGCTGTTTGTGGCAGTCGGCATAATCGGTAAAATCGTCGGTTGCGGACTGACGGCACGTGCTTTTCATTATGACGGGCGTGATTCGCTGATCATCGGCGTCGGCATGATCGCCAGAGGCGAGGTGGCGTTGGCCGTGTATTCGACGGGGCAGTCGCTCATTGCCAGAGCGCAGGACGGCTCGTTGATCGGCATTGATCCGTTGGTGGGCACCATTATGCTGATCGTAATTTCCTCCGTGCTTTGCCCGGTATTGTTGAAAATTGTATTTAAGAAAAAACGCACGATTTACCACGATAATCACATGAAGAAAACCGTAAATACGGTAGCGGCCAGATTGGATGATTGAAATGAAGTATACCTTGGTGACGCACACGCTGCCGCCCTTTGTCCGCCCGGACAGTCAGGTACTGATATTGGGCACCATGCCCTCGCCGAAGTCGAGAGAAATTTCTTTTTATTACGGCCATCCGCAAAACCGATTTTGGCGGGTGCTGGCGGCGCTGTTTGACGAAAGCGTGCCGCAAGATAATGCGGCGCGTCAAAGGCTGTTGCAGGCGCATAAAATTGCACTGTGGGATGTGCTCGCAAGCTGCGAGATTTGCGGCGCTTCGGACGCGTCCATTCGAAATGCGCAGCCCAATGATGTGGCGAGCCTGGTGCGGGACAGTCAAATTACCCGCATTTTCACCACCGGCAAACGGGCGTATGATCTTTACCGCAGATTTTGCGAAGAAAAGGTGGGGCTGCCGGCCGAGCCGCTGCCCAGCACCAGCCCGGCCAATGCCGCCATGAGCCTTGAAAAACTGATTGAAGCGTATAAAAAAATAGTGCCGTGACCCGAAGGTCACGGCACTTTTTTAATTGTAATTACCGTTGAACACGGCCCGAACCGTCGCCGCCGGCCAGCGCCAGCACTTCCGGTACCGTTACCATGTTCACATCGCCCTCGATGGTGTGTTTCAGGCAGGAAGCCGCCACAGCAAATTCGAGTGCCTTTTGCGGATCGAACCCGGAGGTCAGTCCGTAGATCAGACCGGCGCCGAAGCTGTCGCCGCCGCCCACACGATCGACAATTTGAATACTGTATTTTTTGGAGGAATAGTACGTTTTTCCGTCATACAGCAGTGCCGACCAGTTGTTGTGTGAGGCCGAAATCGATTCCCGCAGAGTGATGGCCACTTTTTCAAAACCGAAGCGGTCAATTAGCTGTGCCGCCACGGACTGATAGCCCGCCAAGGAGATTTCTCCCTTGGTGATATCGGTGGCCGCCGCCGAAATGCCGAAAACATCGGACGCGTCCTCCTCATTGGCGATCAGTACGTCAACGTATTGCATCAGTTCGCCCATCACTTTATTGGCTTTTTCTTTGCTCCAGAGTTTTTTGCGGTAGTTTAAATCGCAGGAAATTTTAACCCCAGCCGCCTTTGCGGCTTTGCAGGCGGCAAGTGTTGCCGCCGCGGCATTGTCGCTGATGGCCGGCGTGATGCCGGTGAAATGGAACCACTCGGCGCCGTCAAAAATTTTCTCCCAATCAAAGTCATCGGCGTTACATTCGCTGATCGCGGAGTGCGCCCGATCGTAAACGACTTTTGAGGGGCGTTGGGAAGCGCCTTTTTCACAAAAATACAGTCCCAGTCTTTCGCCGCCCATGGCAATGTAGTCCGTATCAATGCCGAAGCTCATCAACTCTGCCTTGCAGGCTTTGCCGATATCGTTGTCCGGCAGCTTGGTGACAAATCGTGCCTTTTTTTCAAAGTTGGCGAGGGAAGCGGCTACATTTGCCTCGCCTCCGCCGTAAATAATGTCAAAGCTTTTGGCTTGACGAAATCTTTGGTATCCCGGCGGCGCCAGCCGCATCATGATTTCTCCGAATGTTACGATCATAGTGTTCTCTTCCTTTCGTTTTTGTGCTTTCATTATAGCGTTTTAGCGCTTAAAATTCAACGATTTGGGCGTTTGGCGCAAGCGGCGATAACGCTTTTAAAAATTCGATTAAAAAAATTTACATTTTGTTTCAAGGCGTTGACAATAAGGTAAAATATAGATATAATATAATTTAAGTTTTTACAAAATAAAGGAGAGGGTAGGACATGCCGAAGGAACTTGCCAAGATTTATGCTCCGCAGGAAGTGGAGGATAAAATATATGATTTCTGGCTGAAGGGAAAATATTTCCACGCCGAGCCGGATAAAAGCAAAAAACCGTTCACCGTTGTCATCCCGCCGCCCAATGTAACCGGGCAGCTGCACATGGGACATGCGTTGGATGAAACGCTGCAGGACATTTTGGTGCGTTACAAACGTATGCAGGGGTATAACGCCCTGTGGATCCCGGGCACCGATCATGCGGGCATTGCCACACAAATCAAGGTGGAGGCAAACTTGCGTGAAGAAGAGGGACTGACCCGACATGATTTGGGGCGCGAGGCGTTTTTAAAGCGTGTATGGGCATGGAAAGAACAGTACGGCAGTCGGATTATCAATCAGTTGAAAAAGCTCGGTTCCAGCTGCGATTGGGACAGAGAACGCTTTACAATGGACGAGGGCTGTTCCAAGGCGGTTAAAGAGGTTTTTGTTTCTCTCTATGACAAAGGATTGATCTATCAAGGCAATCGGATTATCAACTGGTGCCCGCATTGCATCACGGCGCTGTCTGACGCCGAAGTGGAGTACAGCGAGCAGCAGGGGAATTTCTGGCATATTCGCTATCCCGTTAAGGACAGTGACGAATATGTGGAAATTGCCACCACCCGTCCCGAAACGCTGTTGGGCGATACGGCGGTGGCGGTGCATCCCGAGGATGAACGCTATCGTCATTTGGTAGGAAAAATGCTGATTTTGCCCTTGGTCGGCCGCGAAATTCCCGTTATTGCGGACGAATATGTGGATCGCGAATTCGGTACCGGATGCGTAAAAATTACGCCTTGTCACGACCCCAATGACTTTGAAGTCGGCAAACGTCATCATTTGGAAGAAATTTTGGTGTTGGACGAGAACGCCAAAATCAATGAAAACGGCGGAAAATACCGGGGAATGGATCGCTATGAGGCACGCGAGGCCATTGTAAACGATCTGAAAGAGCAGGGCTATTTGGTAAAAGTGGTGCCGCATGCGCATAATGTCGGCAGTTGCTATCGCTGCGGTACGACGGTGGAGCCCATGACCTCGAAACAGTGGTTTGTAAAGATGAAGCCGCTGGCGGAAGAGGCCATTCGTGTCGTTAAGGATGACGAGGTGCAATTTGTGCCCGCTCGCTTTACCAAAACCTATCTTAACTGGATGGAAAATGTGCGGGATTGGTGCATTTCCCGTCAGCTGTGGTGGGGGCATCGTATTCCTGCCTACTATTGCGATGAGTGCGGAAAAATGACAGTTTCCCGCGAGGATGTAACGGTTTGCCCGCACTGCGGATCGACAAAGGTGCATCAGGATCCGGATGTATTGGATACTTGGTTTTCCTCCGCGCTTTGGCCGTTTTCAACGCTCGGTTGGCCGGAAAAAACCGAAGAATTGGCGTATTTTTATCCGACCAGCGTTTTGGTGACCGGATATGATATTATTTTCTTCTGGGTGGCCAGAATGGTATTCTCCGGCATGGAACACATGAAGCAAAAGCCGTTTTCTCATGTGCTGATTCACGGACTGGTGCGCGATTCCCAGGGCAGAAAAATGTCCAAGTCGCTGGGAAACGGCATTGATCCGCTGCAGGTGATCGAACAGTACGGTGCAGACGCGCTGCGTTTCAGCCTGGCAACGGGCAATTCCCCGGGAAATGATATGCGCTACTATGACGAGCGGGTGGAATCCTCTCGGAATTTTGCCAATAAGGTGTGGAACGCGGCACGGTTTATTTTGATGAATCTCACGGTTGAAGATGCCAAACCGGACTTTTCTTTGCTTCACATCGAGGATCAATGGATTCTTAACCGATACAATGCCGTTGTCAAAGACGTGACCGAGAATTTGGACAAGTTTGAAATCGGTCTGGCACTGCAAAAAATTTACGACTTTATTTGGGACGATTTTTGCGATTGGTATATTGAACTGACCAAACCCCGTCTTAATGACAAGGAAAACAAAGTGGAAAATGAGCAGACGCAGAGAATGCTTTTGTTTGTTTTCAGCGGCGCGTTGAAAATGCTGCATCCGTTTATGCCGTTTTTGACCGAAGAAATTTGGCAGAGCATGCCGGTGGAGGAAAAAGCGCTGGTTGTCGCTTCCTTCCCGAAGTATGATTCGGCTCTGGTCTTTGAAAAAGAAGCGGGTGAGATGGAGCTGGTTATGGACGCCATTAAGGCTATTCGATTCCGTCGGGGCGAGATGAATGTTCCGCCTTCCAAAAAAGCGGCGCTTTATTTTGAAACGCCGTATGCCGAGGTGGTTGCGGGCGCCGAAATGTTTTTCAAAAAGCTGGCGGGTGCCTCTGATGTCCGTTTGGAAAAATGCCCAAAGGGCAATACGGTAACCATCGTTTGCGCATTGGGGAAGGTCTTTATTCCGCTGGAGGATTTGGTGGATTTGGCGGCCGAACGCGCACGTCTGGAAAAAGAGTTGGCGGGTGCGGAAAATGAGTTGAAACGTGTTCTCGGAAAGCTGTCCAACGAAGGCTTTGTTTCCAAAGCACCGGCGGCGCTGGTGGAACAGGAAAAGGCCAAAAAGGATAAGTTTGAAAAACTGATCGTTTCTCTGAAAGGCACCATTGCCGCATTGGAGCAAAAATGAGTATGAATTATCAACAGGCGCTGGGATATCTTCACAGCGCCTGCCGTTTTAACGGGGCGCCGACGCTGGAGCGTATGCGCGTTCTGATGCATCGACTCGGCGATGTGCAGACAAACATGCGTTTTGTCCATGTGGCAGGCACCAACGGTAAAGGCAGTACCGCTTGTATGCTGGCCCGTGTTTTGGAAAAAGCGGGATATAAAACCGGGCTTTTTGTTTCGCCGTATGTTTATGATTTTCGTGAACGTATCAGCGTAAACGGCATGATGATCCCCAAGGATGATTTGATTCGCTTGTGTGAGCGGGTGCGCGCGGCCGCGGAGAATATGACGCAGCCGCCGACGGCTTTTGAGCTGGTCAGCGCCGTCGGATTTTTGTATTTTGCCGAGCAAAATTGCGATATCACCGTGCTGGAAGTCGGACTCGGCGGTCGATTTGATGCAACCAATATCATTCAAACGCCGCTTTTAAGCATTATTACTGCCGTTTCGATGGATCACACGGCGGTGTTGGGGAATACACTTTCCGAAATTGCTTTTGAAAAGTGCGGCATTATCAAAGAGGGCGGCTGTGTAATTTGCTGTCCCTCGCAGGCACCGGAAATCATTTCTTTCATTAAAGAAGTTTCCAAGCAACGGAACAATCGGTTTGTTTTACCGGATCGAAATGCGCTGCAGGTGCTCTCCTCGGATATAAACGGTTTGTCATTTGCCTATCGGGATGAATCGTATGCTTTACGGCTGGCCGGTGATTTTCAGGCGGATAATGCTGCAACGGTCATTGAAGCGGCAGCCGCGCTTTCGGATTTCGGATGGAACATCACCGGGGCACAGCTGCATGACGGCTTGGCAGTCTGCAAAATGAACGCACGTTTTGAAAAAGTGTGCGATCGTCCGCCCATCTTTTTAGACGCGGGTCATAATCCGCAGAGCGTGGATCAACTTTTAAGACTGCTGTCGCCTCTGCGCACGCAGGGAATTACCATGATTTTTACGGTCATGAGGGATAAGGATTATGCTTATGCCATCGATCGGCTCAGCCGATATGCCGATCACTTTTTTGCCGTGGCCCCCTCGGATTGCCCGCGGGCGCTCGCGCCTTCGGAAATCTGTGCGTCGGCCGAAAAGCACTGCGCCGATACGCGCGCTTTTTCAGAGGTGGGGGCGGCTGTTTCGGCGGCACTTCAAACCGTCGGTTCGGGCGTGATGGTCATTTGCGGCTCGTTTTATCTTATGAATGAAGCCAAAGAAAATCTGAAAAAATTGCCCGAGCTTTGCATTTTTTGACAAAAAAAGCCCTAAAAAAATGATAACCTTTCTATGGACAAACATAGAAAGGTTATTTTTTTAAGGGAGGTTAAAATGGAAATCACGTTTGAAAACAACCGCGACGCGCTTTATATCCGTTTGATCGGCGAGTTGGATCATCACGCTGCGAAAAATATCGGAGAGAAGATGGATTTTGAAATTTTTTTGCGTTCTCCCAAAACCGTTTATCTGGATTTTGACGCACTTTCCTTTATGGACAGCTCCGGATTGGCGGTTGTGATGGGCAGAAGACGGGCCTGCGCGGCGGTCGGCGCACAACTGGTACTTGAGAATTTAAAAGGCTCCATTCAAAAAGTCTTTTTGATGAGCGGTATTCAAAAATATGTAAAAATAAAGGAGAAAATTTATGAGGGCAAGTAACGAAATGCATTTGCAGATTGAGTCCAGATCCTGCAATGAAAATTTTGCACGCGTCACCGTGGCGGCCTTTGCAACGCAACTGGATCCGACCCTGGAGGAAATCAGTGAAATTAAAACCGCCGTGTCCGAAGCGGTAACCAATTGTATTGTGCACGGATATG
>CAKRPM010000016.1 GCA_934378025.1 uncultured Eubacteriales bacterium
GGTTTGACGCCTGCGGATGAGCAGGATCCGTTGTTTGAACAATATGCCGATTCCATCACAGAGCGGGCCAACACCTTTGAAAATAAATTACAGGAAAAAATTTACAGTTTACTCAGTCACCGCGCGATGTATCCGGAAGAGCTTTGCGAAGCGCTGGATGAACCGATACAGCGGATTATGTCGCAAATCAGCATGATGGAGTTTGCCGATTGGGTAGAGGCTGCACCGGGCGGTGCGGTAAAATTAAAATCATAGAGAGGTTAGCATGTCGAATTTAGTTATTGTGGAGTCTCCGGCGAAAGCCAAAACCATTGAGAAATATCTTGGAAAAAATTATAAAGTGGTGGCGTCGGTCGGGCATGTACGCGACCTGCCAAAGAGTGAGTTTGCCGTAGACATCGAACATAATTTTACACCGAAATATATTTCCATTCGTGGAAAAAGTCAGATTATCAATGCGCTGAAAAAAGATGTGAAGGGCGCTGATCGTGTATATCTGGCGACCGACCCGGATCGCGAGGGGGAGGCGATTTCCTGGCACCTTTGCACACTGCTGGGACTGAACCCCGATGATAAAAACCGCATTACTTTTAATGAAATTACCAAAAATGCGGTGCGGCAGGCCATTCAACATCCGACGGTAATTGATAATAATTTGGTCGACGCACAGCAGGCCAGACGTGTATTGGATCGAATTGTCGGCTACAAATTATCACCGTTTTTGTGGAAAAAAGTCAAAAAAGGCCTTTCTGCCGGACGTGTGCAGTCCGTGGCGACGGCCTTGATTGTGCAACGCGAAAAAGAAATCCGTGCGTTTGTACCGCAGGAGTATTGGACCATTGACGGGTTGTTTGTAAAAAAAGGCACAGCCCGGAAAATGAAAGCCAGATTTTACGGCACCCCGGCAGGAAAAGTGGATATTCACAATGAGCAAGAAGCGGACGCATTGTACGAGGCGATTAAAGACGCCTCTTTTGTGGCGCAGAGCGTAAAAATCGGCACGAAAAAGAAAAGTCCGGCACCGCCGTTTACCACGTCGACCCTGCAGCAGGAGGCCTCAAGACGCTTGAATTTTCAGGCGCGGCGCACAATGAAAGCGGCGCAGGAATTGTATGAAGGCGTTGATATCGAAGGTGTGGGTCTGACGGGTTTGATCACTTATATGAGAACGGATTCGCTGAGAATTTCCGACGATGCGGCTGCGGCGGCAAAAGAGTATATTGTCCGTCAGTACGGCGAGGCGTTCTATCCGTCCAAACGCAGAGTTTATAAAACCCGTAAAAGCGCTCAGGACGCGCATGAGGCCATTCGTCCCACCTCTATGGAGCTGACGCCGCTGTCCATAAAAGAATCTCTCTCTTATGATCAATATCGGGTGTATAAACTGATTTATGAACGCTTTATTGCTTCGCAAATGAGTGACGCGATTTATGATACCATGGCCATTGATTTTTCGGATGGCGAGCATATCTTTAAAACCAATTGCCAAGCGATAAAATTTGCGGGCTATACAACGCTTTATGAAGAGGCGGAGAAAAAAGAGGAGAGCCAAAGCAAGCTGTATGCCATTCAGGAAGGCGACAGCGTTCGCTTGCATGAGCTGGAAAAACAGCAGAATTTTACGCAGCCGCCCTCCCGTTATACAGAGGCCTCGCTGATTAAAACGTTGGAGGAAAACGAGGTGGGCAGACCGTCTACCTATGTGCCCATTATTACCACGATACTGGCAAGAGAATATGTCGAACGGGAGGGAAAAACGCTCAAGCCCACAAAACTCGGTGAAATTACCACCGATTTGATGAGCGATTATTTCCCGAATATCGTGGATTGCGATTTTACGGCCAATCTGGAAAAGCAATTGGACACCGTTGAAGAAGGCAAAGAAAAATGGCAGGACGTAATTGCCCAATTTTACGGCGGATTTGAAAAAAGTCTGGAAAATGCCGAGGAAAAGCTGAAAGATGTCCGCTTTAAGGTTCCGGATGAGGTGACGGATGAGGTCTGTCCCAATTGCGGCAAGAATTTGGTCATCAAAAGCGGACGATTCGGAAAATTTTTGGCGTGCCCCGGTTATCCGGAATGTAAGTTTACCAAAGCGATTATTGTGGACACGGGCGTGCCTTGTCCGAAATGCGGCGCAAAGATTTTGCAAAAACGCTCCAAAACGGGAAAAACCTACTATGGATGCGAGCATAATCCGACGTGCGATTTTATGACGTGGGATATTCCCTTGAAAGATAAGTGCCCGCATTGCGGTCAAAATCTGTTCCGCAGAAATAATCGTTTTCGCCAGGTGTATTGCGCGAATACCGCCTGTCCGGGAGCCGCTAAAGAAAAAAAGGAAGCGAAATGAAAGAAGTATATGTAATCGGAGCGGGACTTGCCGGATGTGAGGCGGCGTGGCAGTTGGCGCGCCGTGGCATTGCGGTAACGCTCTTTGAAATGAAGCCGAAAAAGCATACGCCGGCGCATCGAAGCGACGGATTTGCGGAGTTGGTTTGTTCCAATTCCCTGCGGGCAGCGGGACTTTCCAATGCCGTGGGTCTTTTAAAGGAAGAAATGCGGCGGCTGGATTCATTGATTATGCAGGCGGCGGATGCCACGGCGGTGCCCGCAGGCGGCGCATTGGCCGTGGATCGGACGGCGTTTTCCGATTTTATCACGCGGGAAATTTCCCGACATGAGAAGATCACGGTGGTTACCGAAGAAATTAAAGAGGTACCGACCGACCGTCCCACCATTGTGGCGACCGGTCCGTTGACAGCGGACGCCCTCAGTGCTTCGATTCAAAAAATGCTGGGGGAGGACTACCTGCACTTTTTTGATGCGGCGGCGCCGATTGTTACCAAAGACAGCATTGATATGGACATCGCATTTTTTGCCTCCCGCTATGATAAGGGGACGGCGGATTATATCAATTGCCCGATGGATCAGGCGCAGTATGAGGCGTTTTATCGGGAACTGATTCATGCAAAGAGTGCACCGCTTCATGATTTTGATAAGGATCAAAAAGTGTTTGAGGGGTGCATGCCGGTTGAAGTTATGGCAGGGCGCGGGGAACAAACGTTATTGTTCGGACCGCTCAAACCCGTAGGCTTGGTGGACAAGCGCACCGGCCGACGCAGTTATGCCGTTGTGCAGCTGCGCAAAGATAATGCGGATGGAACACTGTATAATATGGTCGGATTTCAGACCCATTTGACTTTTTCCGAACAAAAACGTGTGTTTTCTATGATTCCGGGTTTGGCATCGGCGGAGTTTGTTCGTTACGGAGTAATGCATCGCAATACATTTTTGCAGTCGCCCAAGCTGTTGACTGCCAATTATGGTATGCGGCAAAATGAAAATTTGTTTTTTGCCGGGCAGATGACCGGCGTGGAGGGGTATGTCGAAAGCGCTTCCAGCGGATTGATTGCCGGCCTCACGCTGGCAAGACGGCTGGAGGGAAAACCGGAGGTCTTTTTCCCGCGGGAAACGGCGATCGGCGCCCTCGGACAATATATCAGTGATGAAAGCGTTACCCGTTTTCAACCCATGAATATCAATTTCGGAATTATCAGCAGTCTGGAAACGCGGATTAAAAATAAGCAAGAGCGTTATGCCGCGATTTCTCAAAGGGCGCTTGAAAGGATAGAACAATATAAGAAAACCTACAGTATATAAGGAGGTCACTATGAAAATTGTTGTAGACGCCTTCGGCGGAGATCATGCACCGATCGAAATTATTAAAGGCTGTGCACTGGCCGTGAAAGAATACGGCGTCACCGTGGTGTTGGTCGGCGACTCGTCTGTGATCGAAAAAACCATTGCCGATGAAAACATTGATAAAAACGGACTGGAAATCGTGCACGCGCCCGAGGTGATTACCATGGAGGATGATCCGCTGTCCGTTATTAAAAGTAAAAAGAACTCATCCATGGCAACCGCGTTTCGCGTTTTGAAAGACGGCAATGCGGACGCATTTGTTTCCGCCGGCAACAGCGGTGCGGTTTTAGTGGGTGCTACGATGATTGTAAAGCGAATCAAGGGCGTAAAGCGCGCCGCCTTAGCGCCGGTAATTCCCAGTGACCAAGGCCCGATGATGCTGATTGACTGCGGTGCCAATGTGGAATGTACGCCGGAATATTTGGTGCAGTTCGGCATTATGGGCAGTTTGTACATGAAACACATGTTTCATTTGGAAAACCCGCGCGTCGGCCTTTTAAATAACGGAACGGAAGAATGTAAGGGGACATCGCTGCAAAAAGAAGCGTATCCGTTGCTTGCCGCAGAAAAAAGTATTCATTTTATCGGCAATGTGGAGGCCAGAGATATGGTATTCGGCGCCTGCGATGTGGCAGTGGCGGATGGCTTTACCGGGAATATTGCGCTGAAAGTGTATGAAGGCGTCGGAAAAATGCTGGCAGGGAACATCAGCAATATGTTCAAAAAAAATCTCAGAACCAAGCTGGGCGCATTGTTTGTCATGGACGGCATTAACGCCTTTCGTAAAAAAATGGATTATAAGGAGCATGGCGGCGCGCCGTTAATGGGCATTTCAAAACCCGTGGTAAAGGCGCACGGTTCGTCGGATGCCAGGGCTTTTAAAAATGCCATTCATCAGGCAATTCTGTTTGCAAACAGCGGCATGATTGAACAAATTGAAAAAAATATTGTACAGACAAACGATTTGACTTGACTTTTTGTTCCATTATTTATATTATATAAGCAGATATTCCTAGAAGGGAGGGGTTTTTTTGAATAGTTTGGAAAGACTGAAAAGTATTATTGCGGATCAACTTGGCGTTGATGAAAATACAATTACAGAGGATACGTCCTTGGAGGATCTGGGTACGGATTCGCTGGCGTTAGTCGAATTGGTGATGAGCGTGGAAGAAGAGTTTAATATTGAAATCGCCGATGAGGATCTCGAAACGTTTAAAACAGTCGGAGATGTGCTTGACTATATCGCTGCAAAATAATATTAGGGGCGTCCATGGACGCCCTTTCATTTTTTGAAAAGCGCTGTTGTTTATATAACGGCCTTGGTGCCGGAATGGAGATTATTATGGATTTCTGCGAACTGGAAAAGAACATTCAATACAAATTTAAAAATATACACCTTTTGAAAACGGCCATGTGCCACTCTTCCTATGCAAACGAACATCGCTTGGGGCATTTCGGCTGTAACGAACGGCTGGAATTTTTGGGCGATTCGCTGCTGGGTATGATTACGGCGGAATATCTTTATCGAATCAATCCGCCGTTTACCGAGGGCGATATGACCAAAATGCGCGCTGCGTACGTTTGCGAGGGGGCACTGTGCAATTATGCGCGCGAAATTTCACTCGGTTCCTTTTTGCTGTTGGGACGGGGGGAAGATATGACCGGCGGCAGAGAACGGGATTCTTTGTTGGCTGACGCGTTTGAGGCTTTGCTGGCCGCCATGTTTTTGGACAGCGATATTCGGCAAGTGAAAAAGTTTTTATTGCCGTTTTTAGAACGGCACAGCGTGTCCGACAGCGGCATTGATTATAAAACCGCACTGCAGGAAAAAATTCAACAGTCGCCCAATGATGAAATTTGTTATACCCTGTGTGCTCAAAGTGGGCCGGATCATGATAAGCGTTTTTCGGTCAGCGTGTCACTGAACGGCAGAATAATCGGTCAAGGCGAGGGCCGAAGCAAAAAAGAGGCGGAGCAGATGGCCGCCAAGCAGGCGCTGTCCGCCGATGAGTAAGGGGAATATCGCATTGTTTATCCCGTTTCAGGGCTGTCCGTTTCACTGCATTTATTGTGATCAACGGCAGATTTCCGGCAGTGAGATTTTGACGCCGCAACGGGCGGCGTGTGAAATCCGCTCGGCGATGGACGGCCGAGCGGAAGTGCCCTTTGACGGGGATATTGCATTTTTCGGCGGAACCTTTACGGGATTGCCGCAGGCGGAAATGACAGCATATCTTCAGGCAGCTTATCCTTATGTCAAGTCCGGGCGCGTTCGTGGCATTCGCTTGTCTACGCGGCCGGACTTTATTGATGAAAAAATACTCTCCCTTTTGCAGCAATACGGCGTTTGTCATATTGAACTCGGCGTGCAGAGTATGGATGATGAGGTGCTGCGTTTGTCGGGGCGGGGCTATACGACGCAGACGGTTCGGGAAAGCGCCCGAAAGATTTTATCATTTGGTTTTTCGCTCGGAATGCAAATGATGCCCGGTTTGCCGGGCGATACGCCGCAAAAAAGCATGGCAACCGCGCATGCGTTTGCGGAAATGGGGGCGGAAGAGGTGCGCGTTTATCCCACGCTGGTATTGCGTAACACGGCGCTTGCCCGACTTTATGACGCGGGAAATTATCAGCCGATGACGCTTGAGGCAGCCGTATCGCTTTGTGCAGCGCTGAAAACGTTCTTTGATCAGCAGCATATTACACTGCTGAAAATGGGCTTGCATAGCACTTTGTCGCCGAATTCGGTGGTGGCAGGGCCGTATCATCCCGCCTTCGGTCAACTGGTCAACAGCCGTCTTTGTTTGGATAAAATGATGGCGTTTTGCTCGGAAAATGATTGTGCGGACGGAATATTGCGGGTGCTGCCGAATCAATATGATGCTTCGGATATTGTGGGGCAGCGGGGGCAAAATCGGATCGCTTTAGAGAAAAAACAAAAATTAACCTTGAAAATTTTAAAAAAACCATTGACAAACGACGAGAAATACATTATACTTTAATAAAATAAATTATCAATAAGGAGACTTAACTATTATGAAAAAATTTGTATGTCAAGTATGCGGATATGTTCATGAAGGCGACAGCGCACCGGAGTTTTGCCCGCAGTGCCATGCACCGGCGGCTAAGTTTACCGAACAGAGCGGGGAAAAAACTTGGGCAGCCGAGCATGTTGTCGGTGTGGCGCAAGGTGTCAGTGAGGACATTTTAGAGGATTTGAGAGCGAATTTTAACGGCGAATGTTCCGAGGTCGGCATGTATCTGGCCATGGCGCGCGTTGCGCATCGTGAAGGTTATCCCGAAATCGGCCTGTATTGGGAAAAGGCAGCCTTTGAGGAGGCGGAGCATGCGGCCAAGTTTGCCGAGTTGTTGGGCGAAGTGATTACCGATTCCACCAAGAAGAATTTGCAAATGCGTGTAGACGCGGAAAACGGCGCCACCGCCGGCAAATTCGATCTTGCCAAAAGAGCCAAGGAAGCGGGACTTGACGCCATTCATGACACGGTGCATGAAATGGCCCGCGATGAGGCGAGACATGGTAAGGCTTTCGAGGGTCTTTTAAACAGATACTTCAAATAAGCAAAAAACCGCATAAATAAAGGGTTTTCGAGAATTTAAGGCAACAGGCACGGATTTTGTTCCGTGCCTGTTTTTCTGTATTTGGTGGGATTTTCGGTGGGATTTCTAATTTTTGAAAGGTATTAAAAATATACCTTGTGGGACTGCGAGTGGGATTTTTGCCAAAATATGCCCTGAAAAACAGTGCGCGGTTGCATTTTCAGGCGAAATATGGTAAAATGAATAAGAATATATCCGCAAAGGAGATTTTTATGGCAAGAGAAAACGCGCGGTCAAATCTTGGTGAAGCAACCAAAGGCAAAAATGACGAATTTTATACGTTGTATGAAGATATACAAAAAGAGGTTAACGCCTACCTTGAATATAACCCTGACGTGTTCAGGGGTAAAACTGTGCTTCTGCCTTGCGACGATCCCGAATGGTCGAATTTCACAAGGTTTTTTGCACAGAATTTTGAAAACTTTGGACTAAAAAAGCTAATCAGCACAAGTTTTGCCCACGAAAGCAAAAACTTCAAAGGCGCGTATCAGCTTTCATTATTTGAGGAAGAAGCTCCCCAATTTGACGAAAGCAAAACAAAAACTCACGGCAAAATTTTCACCCTAACGAGAGATAGAAACCATTCAGGATTTATCGATATTGACGACCTTGAATGGCAGTATTTAGAGGGCGACGGAGACTTTAGAAGCGACGAGGTTAAGGCTTTGCGTGATGAAGCGGATTTTGTAATTACAAACCCACCTTTTTCACTCTTTCGTGAATTTTTGGCTTGGATTTTAGAAGCCAACAAGCAATTTTTGTTAATCGGAAACATTAACTGCATTACATACAAAGAGGTGTTTCCCTTAATCAAAAACAACGTTGCGTGGCTTGGTAACGGTATGGGACGTTGGATTTCAGGTTTCATAGTTCCCGAAGCTTATGATTTATACGGAAGCGAGGCTCGTATTGACGAGAATGGCAACCGCATTGTTGCAACAAATAATTGTTTGTGGCTTACAAACATTGAACACGGTAGACGTCATCAACCATTACAGCTAATGAGTATGGCTGACAACTTGAAATTTAGCAAACATAAAGAAATAAAAGAAAACGGTTACCCAAAATATGACAATTACAACGCCATTGAAATTCCCTTTACTGACGCTATTCCTAATGATTACGATGGCGAAATGGGTGTGCCGATCACATTTTTAGACAAATATAATCCCGAACAGTTTGAAATTGTTGGTCTTGGCAATTCGCGAGAAAATTTTACGCCGACAAAAGATTATATAAATCCATACAAAATTACTAAACAGGGCAAAGCTGTCAACGGCGGTGCAATAAACTGTGTTCTAACATTGGCGACAAAAGAAAAGCCAGAGGGAAAGGTTTATTATATTGCGGATAATAGCGATTACCTCATACCGCCGTATGCAAGAGTTTTAATCAAAAAGAGGGTGCAGGAATGATTACCACACTAAAAACAGACATTACGGTCGCCGATATTTGCAAAGGTTTTGTATATAACGAATTTGAGGGAAAGGGACTTTTTGGACTTTCAGGCAAATTGACAATACAGCCCGAATATCAGCGAAATTATATTTACGCCGACGGCAAACGCGACGTTGCAGTTATTGATTCAATCTTGAAAGGCTACCCTTTGGGACTGATCTATTTTACCAAAGTCGCAGAGGACAAATATGAGGTGCTTGACGGTCAACAGCGTATAACGAGCTTTGGGCGTTATGTTACAGGCAAGTTTGCAATCAAAGACGATAACGACATACCGCGCTATTTTGTGGGTCTGCCAACCGACCTGCAGGACAAGATTATGCAGACAAAACTGACAATCTATATCTGCGAGGGAACGGAAAGCGAAATTAAGGAATGGTTTAAGACCATAAATATCGCAGGTGTGCCTCTTAACGAACAAGAGCTATCAAACGCGATCCATTCAGGACCGTTTGTAACAAAGGCAAAAGAGGAGTTTTCAAACAGCCAAAACGCCAATATCCAAAAGTGGAGTGCCTATGTTTCGGGTAACGTTATCCGTCAGGACTATTTGAGGACTGCGCTTGAATGGGTGAGCAAGGGCAACATTGACGACTATATGAGCCGACACCGTTACGACGATAATATCACCGAACTCAAGGCATATTTTACAAGTGTTATTGATTGGGTATCAAGCGTGTTTATCGACGTCGAAAGTGAAATGAGAGGGTTGCCTTGGGGCGAATTTTACGAGCGTTATCACCATAACGCCTATGCACCCGACGAGGTATCACGAAAGCTACGCGAACTATACGCCGACTTTTACGTTAAGGACAAAAAGGGCGTTTATGAATATATCCTCGGCGGTTGCACCGATAACAAGCTCTTAAATATCCGCGTATTTGACGAGCCGACCAAAAAAACGGTTTACACTCAACAGACCAACAAGGCAAAGGCTGAAAATATTTCAAACTGCCCTTTGTGTGCTATGGGTAACGATAACAATAAAAACCGTATTTGGAAAATAACCGAAATGGACGCCGATCACGTAACCGCGTGGAGCAAGGGCGGTGCTACCGATATAAGCAACTGCCAAATGCTCTGCAAAACCCACAACCGAGCCAAAGGCAACAAGTAAAAAAATAGAAATTAAATGCAAGGCAAAAATCACCGTAACCGGTGATTTGCCTTGCATTTTTTAATCTTCTATATTAAATATGCTTCACAGCTTAGCCGTAGCGGTGCTAAGAATTTGCAATGAAATTATCAATAGTTAAATTCAACACTTTAGGGGTTCCTAAAGAAAATTGCACTTTTAAGGTTTAGTTTTATTGCAACTCTTAGCAACCGCAAACAGCCTACGGCTAAACAAATAAATATTGGGAGTTTAACGCTGTCTCTTGAAAACGGCGTGGTTTCGTCAGCCGTTACACTAAAATGACGGGGCAAATATGGGTAGTTTCGCTTATACCCTCCAAATTCGGTTGTTTAATATGGCTGTCCTAAGTGTGTGAAGAAAGTGCAAAAGCACACGTAAAACGTGAAATGCACGATAGGAGACGAAAAAGGCTTCAGCCTAGGACTGTTGGTGATCGTCCACCGCAGTTCGCGATCTTTTGTGTAATGCAATCAAACGGCGTAAGCAAGTGTGTAGTGAGAAAAATAAAAATTGGTGGCACCCACCTTTAAGGTAAGAAAGTGGTGTTATCTTTTGGATAGCTAGGCATTATTAGTTTGAACAGCATATGTGAAGATTAGTGGTGAGACTACGGCATATACGCAAGCAACACAAATGCGGGATATGTAGATGGGCGAACATACGCCGTGCAAACGGTGGGCATTGAGGGAAGACCAATGTAAAAAGTTCGCGTGTTCTGTGCAAACAGACACAATTCAAGCGAATGTCCTAACCATGTGAAAAATGGTTTGATGGGGCGACGGGTGCGACACCTTTTAACCTATGGGCAGAATTTCACCTTATTTGCAAGGTGGAATTCTGCCCATTCGTATCCAAAGCTCAAGGTGGTGGGCATTGTACGGCAGAATTCCACATATTAGCCGTTGCTATGTTACAGCAGGGGCAGAACATATAAAATCAAAGGACTTACCAAGCACGGTAAGTCCTTTTTTGTTGCCTATTCAATTTCAAAATCAAAAAATTGTTCCTCATAATCGATATATGGTTCTGCGCCTTGTGTTTGCATTTCTGCAATTTCTCGGTCGCGGTCTCTAATCTGCGCCTCTAACAACATTTTTTCCATTTTTAGTTGTTTGATTTGTGCCTCTGCCTCAACGCATCTCTTGTATAGTTCGGTTTGCGAGGTTTCGCGCTTAAGCTGTGCGCCGAGTGTTTGCAATTTTTCATAATTTTGTTTTACCCTTGCAGGACAGCTAACAGCTTCAACCAAGTTGTTAAGCACGGTTTCGTCAATAGTTACCTCTGCAAACGGCTCTTTTACGCCGTTTACCCTTTTATAGCGCACCTTACGGTGCAGAATTTTCGGTGTAAGGTCTTTTGAAAATGCCTCGCGCATAGTGTCCTCAATGCTAACCTCTGCTTTTACAGTTTCAAGCCTTGCTTTCAGACTTTCAATTTCTTCGTTTAGGTCGATTACCTGACCTATATCTAACTCTTGCATATAAATACCTCTCTTCATCGGTTGCGGTCAGTATGTTCAATTTCCTGCCGTTCCCTAAATTTTTGTTTTACAAAATCGCAAAATTTTTGCCAAATCC
>CAKRPM010000017.1 GCA_934378025.1 uncultured Eubacteriales bacterium
CTGCCGGAGTGGATCACCAGGTAGAAGGTTCCGTCCGACGCCTGATCCACTTCGATAAAATGATTGCCTCCTCCCAATGTTCCCAGAGAGCACCCCAGTCTTTTTGTATTTTTCAAAGAACGATAACACCGGAGCTCCTGTAAGCCAAAGCCTTCCTTTCTCCCGCCCCACACTTGCTTTCCGGAGGGAATATAATGGCATGCTTCGTCTATCTTCTCAAAATCCAGCATTTTATCTGCCAGTTTCACGGTGTACATCCCGCAGCCTATATCCACTCCGACAATGTTTGGGCAGGCTTTATCCAAAACGGTCATTGTAGTTCCGATGGTACATCCCTTGCCGGCGTGAACATCCGGCATAATTCTTATTTTGGATTTTTCAAATGCCGCTTCATTACAAACGGTTTCGATTTGAGCATACGCTTTAGGCTCCAAATTGTCTGTAAAACACTCGGCCGTATTAAACATACCGATTATCTTAACCATATATATCCCCTCTCAAAATTAAGTATTGCCCCGTAAAATACCCGTGAGCTGTGAGAGAACATCGGTATTTCCGTTTAAATTGATATTCCCGACATTCTCGCAAATTCGTTCGACATATTCTAATTCTTTGAGCTTATACAGGGTTTGGTTTTCATCCATCAATTTTGCAGTATTCAGCAGAGATCGGGTTGAGGCCACCTCCTCGCGCCGCGTAATCACATTGGCTTGCGCCCGCTTTTCGGCGACAAGCACCGTGTTCATGATTTCACGGATTTCCCCCGGAAGAATGATATCTTTTACACCGGCATCCGTAATTTCAACGTAAAGCGCCTTCCCCTTTTCTTTTAACTTAGCAAATACAAATTCTGACATTTGAGATTTGTTTTCAAGGATCTCATCCAGTCTGTATTTGCCGACATACTCGCGAAGCGCAAGTTGCGCGGCAACATGCATTTGTTCGGCAAAATCGTCGATCTCCGTCAAAATCTTTACATAATCGGTCACGCGATAATTGCAAACAAAATTAATCCGGAGAGAGACTTTATCCCGCGTTAAAATTTCCTGACCGACTATGTCCATCTGCGTGCATCTGGTATCAACAAATTCTATATCGATTTTTACGCCGTTTTTCCAAAAATAATATGTGCCGGCGTCCAAAATCTTGAATAATTTTCGATTGAAATAAAGTCTTGCCTTTTGGTATTCCGAAACCTCGACCTTTGTATAATAAACCGTCGGAATTTTTGCAAAAATGTATTGCGGAACATCTGCCGATACTTCGGGGGTAGAAATATCCACCCTTTTATACTCGTGCTTATCAAATTGCGTCCAAAACGCATATTTACCATGATGTAAAACCGAATCGAACTTCCCGTTTACGAAATGAAGCGCCAGCTCTTGATCGGCCACCTCGATCACCGATACATTTTTTGCAATTCCTTGATCTCTTAAAAGAATATCCAACGTACATTTGTCGGATACGATCGGTTGATCCAAATTTTGCACTTCAATTACTTTTCCGCCATAAGAATGATATTTGCCCGCCTCCAGCATCTTAACATACTTTCCGTTTTTGAACAGCAATCCTCTTTGGTTTTCATTGATAATTACCTTTTTCATAATATGTATTCCCTCCTACAGGTTTCATTTCGTTTGCAATTGCTCATGCACCTCTTGCGGTCGGAATTTTCAGTGGTCGTACCGATCAGCGGAAAGAAACCTTTTGGCTGATCGGCTTGATACACGGTATCCGATTCCGAACAAGGCAAAAAGATACATTGCCGACAAAAAGGAATGTTGCGTTCTTCGGCCGAGCAATTGCGCTTTTAAAATTAAAACAATCGTGCTTTCGCACACTTTTTTTGCCGTTTCCGGCTGTCACCAAACCACTGGCGGATATCGGCCCGCAATTAATAAGCGAGCAAATCCTATGGGAGTCGAACCCGTCTGTTTTACAGCTTATCGCAAAACAGACTGCCAAAAACGCAAGAAATTCTTTTGGCATACACTTTGGCATTGCCTTGTGCACCGCAGTGAGAAATGTAAAACACTCGCTCTAAGAACCCTTGCAAGAATATTTTACCAACACCCTTTGTATAAAACACGGAAAAAAAGCTGCGAACTCAAATGAGTTTGCAGCTTTTTTGACTTTTCAGACGTGCAATTATTAAATTTTTAAATTCATTTGGCGCAACCGCTTCCACCAAAGGGCCGAAACTTAAAGTGCGAATGACCATTTCTATTTCATCCGATTTTTGATATTTGATATGAACCAGATACTTTTTTTCATCAACCCGTTCCACCCGCTTTGCAAAATGTGCAAAATGCAGTAAAACTCTCTCGAGCGCATTACGCTCATTATAAACGCATAAGGTTAGCGCCTTATTTGCCTGCATGGAAACAGCGTGCGGTTTATACCCCTCAGCATGACACCGCTTGCATGCCGTAATACGTCCGAGATTTACCATTCCGGCATAACGGCACCTTGAACTGATCAGTCTGAATTTGTCATCCTTTTCGGAATATTCCAACCATTGCGGCATAACTTTCGCCGAAACCAAATTGCCGTTTCGATTTTTCATTTGTATTTGCAGAGGTTGATGATCCTTTAGTGCGGATAAAATCGTTCGAAACCTTTTTATATACTCCTCATCATAAAACGGATCACCGTCGTTATATTTATCGTATATGTAATAATCCTCAGAAGTAAAGAGCGGTTGTATATCTTCCAATCCTTGAAAGTCAATATCAAACAGCTTGATCCGCGGATCAAGCGAAATGGCTTTTAACCACTGCTTTTCAATGGTGGTAAGCGGTAGGGTCGGAATATGCCGCAGAGGGGTCGTCAAATTTTCCTTTACCAGTTGCCACTTTTCATTTTTCAGTGCCGGCCAGACGGCAAGCATGCTCTCGCCGAAAGCGTTTTCACAGATGATTTTCCGAATATTTTCCTCATCCGCTTGACCGCTGATTATACTTGTAATGATTTTTGCCACCGCATTGTAATAGGCGGAATAGATTTCGTTAAATATCATTCTCCCGCCTCCTCAATGCCGTACATACAGTACATTTTTTTAAGATCATTTTTAAACTGCTCTTCAAGCGTTCTGTTAGAAAAATGCAGATCGGTGATTCTGCAAATAAAGGTTCTGATCCAAGGAATCATTTCGTTTATATCATAAACATCGGCGGTAAAACGGTAGGCGTGCTCGTCAATTTTCTCGACGGTTCCGACGCGCTTTTCCCGTATAAGTCTGCGGACGATATACCCCTCATCTTCGGCGACCTTAACCGTAAATTCAACATGTTCGACGCAGTCTTTTCGATGATGGCCGGCATTTACCATAACCCCCCACATTTTCGGCTGCATCTCATGAAGCTCTGCCCTGAGTTCATCAAAACGAGGCGTGGGCTCCTCTATTTTAACATCCGCCAGATAATCCATCCTAAAAGACCTAAATGCATTAAAGGCCGGATGATACGCAATCAAGTGCTGCCTGCCGTTTTGAACACTTATAAAAATCCGCAGCGGGATGATTCTGTTTTTTCGCGGTTCGTTGGTGCGGCGGCTCATGTTGCTCACAGTTACAACACGTTTTTCCCGCATCGCCTTAAATAATGTTGCCGCTATATTACTGTCTATTGCCGAGGTAATATAGTGGTGCTTAAAACAAAAGTTGTCCTCTTGCAACGCTTGCTTATCAAGTAAAAAAGAACCGATCGCTCCGCACGGAGCAATCTCGGAGAAAAAGTTCAACGCGTCCGTGATTCTCGGCAAATCGGTGTCTTTCGCACGATGATATAGCAATTTTCTGCCGTCTTTTTGACTCACAATCAGCCCCTGGGCGATGTACTCCTTGAGCTTTTTTCTGACCGTGGATTCATCAAATACCATCGGATTTTCAAATACGGAAAGATACCCATCAATCTGCTGGAGTATTTCAGGAAGTGATAAAATTACTTCGGGCGAATAAAGAATATCAAACAAAATAAAATGCAGCGTAATATCCCCGTCGGTAAAACTTTTTGCTTTCAGCGCTTTATAAAAAGGATTATGTTGGGACACTCGGCTATCAATCGAGATGAACACATTTTTGCCTTCCGGCGTACGAACAAAGCTCATGTGATCCCCCAGCAAGCTTTCTATCCTACGTCGCTCATTATCATAAGAACGTGCGCTTTTCCGATTGTATTCATCTCTGTTTTTAAATCCGTAAACATAAAATTCGCGCATATAGTTTCGGATTTTCTCAAAGTTTTTTACCAGCTCGTTATAGGATGACAATGTATTCACCTCCTATTTGTCAGGCACAACAGACCCGATCATAAACATTTTGTTCTTCGGCGAAAAACAAGTGATTTTACGCTTTAATTTTTCTGTTTTTGTAGTAATACGTTTGATCGCGTTCGCTAATCGGGCGCATAACACGGCACGGATTTCCCACCGCCACAACATCGGATGGTAAATCTTTTGTGACCACGCTACCGGCACCGATTACGGTATTATCGCCGATGGTAACCCCCGGAAGAACAATAACGCCCGCACCCAGCCAGCAGTTTTTGCCGATATGAATCGGCAAATTGTACTGATACGCCTGACGACGAAGCTGCGGACAAACGGGATGCCCGGCGGTTGCCAGTGTTACATTCGGTCCGATCATTGTATAATCTCCCACAAATATATGGGTGTCATCTACCGCCGTGAGGTTAAAATTGGCATACACAAATTTTCCGAAATGAATATGTTTTCCGCCCCAATTGGCCGAAAAAGGAGCTTCAACAACACACCCCTCCCCGATTTCCGCAAACATTTCCTGCAGCATAGTTTCTCTTTTTCGGCGTTCTCCGGGTCTTGTTTGGTTATAATCATAAAGTTTCTCAAGACATTTGGTTTGCTCGTCAATAATCGCCGGATCCCCCGGCAAATAAAGCTCGCCTGTATGCATTTTATCTATTTCCATATTGCTTTTCCTCCTCTATCTGTACATATTGCATTTTTATATCCACCACTGCGGCGTCAATTCACCGAGTGTCGCCACCTTGCCCTGTTCATAGTCCAACATAATTTCAATATTCTTATAATTTTCCGGCATAAGCTGCGTCATCAACTCGCGGCATGCCCCGCAAGGCGGCATCGCTTTTCCATGCCGATTCACTGCGATGACCCGCCGAATATCACTTTCGCCCCGGGTAATCATATTAAAAATTGCATTTCTCTCGGCGCATATTCCCA
Source organism: uncultured Eubacteriales bacterium (assembly GCA_934378025.1). GTDB lineage: Bacteria > Bacillota > Clostridia > Oscillospirales > QAKW01 > Firm-08. The sequence goes on from CAKRPM010000017.1 coordinate 5,218, forward strand.
GTGTACAAGCACTGTCTACGCAAACGCCGACATATATTTTTCCTGTTCCCGATTCAACTGCGGCGGCAACGCCGCCCGCTTCCACAACTTTTGAAATTTCTCGCGGATAAAGCACTTTCATCGCCTCATCATACAGTTTGTCCCAAACTTCTTGCATACCCATTTCCTCCATTTTTATAATCTCTCCCCAAAAATCGCTGTCCGATTATATGGAGATTGATCCATTCGTTCATATTATTTAGCATTTTTATAGGAAATCATAATATGGCTCGGTGCAAAAAGCACCGAAAATACAATCAGCAATACCGACCTGCTCATGATTCCGCTGAACAAAAATAAAACGGACGGTATTACAGAAAGAGCCAGCGCACGAAAAACACTGCTTTTATTAAAACACACCATCCATATCAAGCAATAACTCAACACCAAAAGCGCATTTACCATCAGATATACCGCAAAAGCCTCATCAGAGCACCATCCAAAGTAAGTGCCGGGAATATTGATGATCATAAAAATAAAGCAACCAAATCGACTGATCTGTTCGATAATCTCTGCAAATTTGTTATTCCATTTATTTGCAAACCCATCCTTGCATTTTACTGCAAAAACAATATTGGGAATCATAATGATGATTATAAAAATCAGTCCAAAGATATTTAGCCATTTCATAAAACTCTCTCCAAATCATATTTACTATTATTCATTATAATCGTTCACATCATCAAAGTCAACGAATCATCTTGCTATTGTTAAACACTGATTTTGTAACAAAAATTCCCTTTGAGAAAAGAGTTTTTCCTTTCTCAAAGGGCATTTTATCCGACGGTTATAGCAAACCTTAATACATCCGATTACCTACCAAAGAAACGCATATCCATAATTTTTGTGGATTTTTTCTTTTTGCCGCAAATTGCGGTGATTGCTGCGCATACGCCGAAGGCAACGAGCAAAACAACCCAAACATCCATCCCGCTGTTTTCCCCGGTTTGAGGAGAAATCATTGCGCCGGTATTGCCGGTTCTCGCCGACGCGATAGCATAGTATCCCCCTTTTTCAATGGTAAAAGCTATTTTTTTATCACCGCTTTTGGAAGCAAGCTGTGATACCCTGCCGTTTGCGGAAACCTCCGCTGCTTTGAGCGTTCCGTAGCCATTCATTAAAGCGATGCTCACCTCAATGGGCATATCCACGTCAACGCGAGTTCCGTATTCGTCCAGAAAATAAATATCGTAAAACAAAAGATCATTTCCGAGATTTGCTGTACAGTCCGAAATCCATCGATAAGCCTTCTCATCCTGTTCGGTAATCGGAACAATCACCAATTGCAGGTTCGGAGCCGTGGATTTTGGCGTTAATGTAACCTTGACGCCGTCGGGCAATTGAGCAATATAATTGCCGCCATCATCTTTTTTTGCACCGTAACAGCCGTCGGGAAGCGTATAAACCGATTTTGCTAATACGCTGATCGTCTCATTTTCTGCGGCAAAAACCGATACAGAACAAAAAACGGACAGTATAACGGTGGCAATGAGAACAGCCGTTTTTTTCATATTTTACCCTCCCACAGTAGTATTCAGCGTTACAGTTCCGGCACTGTAATAGGTGTCCGGCTCGTACGCCATGATTTTGATTTTAATGGTTGCTCCGTTTTCGGGGACGGTGTCAAATGTCACCGCCCGAATATATTCATTGGGCTTTAAAAGTCCTGTTTCGGCAAGAATGTTGTCCTCTTGATCAAGAATACGCAGTTTTAACCAGACCTTGTTGCTGTCATCGTTGGTAAAGAACACATCCGCCGCGCTTCCATTCAAAGTGACTTTGCCGCATATATGAGCCGAGAAATTCATGCCGTCCCGATAAATTTTCGTCCAGCTCTCGTCCGCCACGTCCGGCATACCGCTTTGCGCCGCTTTCTCAAACGGCGGTGGAGTAAACGCTGCCTGCTTGGATTTTCCGCCTGTCAGAGCAAGAGACAAAATCATTCCGGCAACCGAAAGAACGCAAACTGCGGCAGAGAAATAAATGGCTTTACACTTCATATTTTCAGACTCCTGTACAGCTTCTATCATTCTTCATGTTTGCTCACCATCGTCTTGATGAGCAAAAATCAGGGATGATTTTTGTCGGAACACAGACCGCATATCGACGGCCTGTGTTCCGATAACATTAGTTATTTTCGAGGGTCACTGTCACCATACCGATTTTCGTTTTTTCGACGGTTTCGGTGGAAAGCGCACCGTCCAGGCTGAGGGTGGCGCTCCCCGAAGGTGCATTTAAAGGATCCGTTTCTACGGCGCTGGCCAGATTCAGTTTTGCATCAGAAAAAGTGCCGACAATGTTGCTGTATCCCGACTCGGAGGCATAGCTGAACTGTACGGCTACGGCAGTATTGGAATGATTTTTGACCTCGATTTTGTTTGCGTCTGCCGCGCAGCTCCATGCAGCCGGCACGGCACCGTCATATTTATGATTGACGGGGTTCCAAGTGCCGCTGGACGCATCGGTGTAGGTAAATTCCATACTGCCCCAGGTGATATCAACACTGTAAACTGTTGCAGCAGTGCCGCCCGCAATATAAGTTCCCTTAACCGCGACGGAATCACTTGAGCCGTTGGCAGTGATAGGACTTGCCGCAAAGGCAGTTACAGACATCAGAGAAAGCAGTGCCAAAGTGAGCATTGTTGAAAATACTTTTTTCATTTTCCTTCATTCCTTTCTGAATATAAAATATAAATTAGTTCAGAGAAACGGTGATAGAGCCGACTTTTGTGAATTCGGCAACAGAACTTGCAAGAGTACCGGAAAGCGTCAGTTTGGTATTTACGCTGTCAGCACCGTCCACATTGCCCACAACACCGGCATCGAGGGTGTCAGCGGCCACGCTGAACCGACCGGTAACGTCGTTATAGCCCTCGGCGGCCGCATAGGCGAAGTTGACCTTTACATCCATGTTGGAGTGGTTGACGACGGTGACGTCATTGCCGTCTGCCGTCCAGTTGGCAGTGGTGTTGTCGTCATACTTATGGGTGGCAGGATTCCAATCACGGGTGCCGGAAGCAGAATAGGTAAACTCCATTTTGCCCCACGTTACGTCCACACTGTATACTTCCGGGGTGGTTGTGCCGCCTGCGTACTTGGCCTTGACATCGATACTCTTGCTGCCGTTTTTACCGGACACTGTTTCCGCCGAGACCGATACCGCCTGCATAGCCATGAGCATCAGCGCCAACGCCGCAACGACAAATTTCTTTAGTTTCTGCATGAAAAATTCCTCCTTAATTTATGCTGTTTTAAATTTTTTATATATTTCACGCTCGTTCAGGCGAAAGAACCTTTACGACCTCACCGTTACGGTTACGGGGATCTTTGTATTGATCATGGCTTTTTCTCCGCTTGTACGGTCATAATACAGGACGATGAAATTCCCATCATAGCCTCCTGCGGCAAGCCGCTTTTCGGCGCCGTCCAAAAGGCTAAGCGTGGAAACCTTGTTACCGGGCTCCAGTCTTCCAGACTGCAGGATAACAACATCGTCTATCGCAAGCTGCAGTACCATATCCTGATTGGATTTTGAAGGATTGGCAAACAAAAGGGTTGCACTTTTATCCGAAAGGCTGATGCCGACCTCTTTTGCATAGGTAAGCCCTACGGCGCCGCCGCCCTCGGGCTGCGAAAGTTTTTCATCTCCATCGTCACCGATTGGCTCGGCATTTTTCTCAATCTGTTGCGGCGCATAATCGGGAGCGAGGACGGGCGTGCTGTTTCGAAACCATATTGCCCAGACGCTGAGGCCCACAGCGGCAATCGTAATCAGCAGCAACAACAAAATCAGCAACCGCTTCTTTTGATTTTCTTTTTTGTCATCGGTCATACTTAATACCCTCCAATCGTTACCGTTACCGACCCGAGTACCGATTTATTCATTGATTCGCTCGGTTTCCCGCTTAAAGTCAGCCATGCGGATTTTTCTTCACCGACAGGAAGGGCAACCGGCGCGGTAATGGCTGCCGCACCATCGGTAAAGCCGCCGGACACCGTACTCTTTGTCGGCGTATAGCCATAAGATACGTTGACCGCAACCTCACCGCTGTTGTGAACGGTAATTTTGTTTCCGTCCGTTTGATCCGGGCTCCAGCCGACGCCCTCATAGATATGCGTTGCCGCGTCCCATGTCCCATCCGAGTAGGTAAATTCCATAGCAGCCCATGTGATATCCACGCTGACAATGTCAACATGAATATCTTTGTAGTCTACAGAACGGTTTCCCGCATGGTCAACGGTGGTTACAGTTATCCTTGTATCTCCTGCAGGAAGCCCCGTCAGTGTAAAGCTGACATCGGTTTTCTCGCTTGTCGAGACGCTTTCGGTTTTCAGCGTTTCCGTGCCGTCTTTTATCTCATAAGTGACCGAAGCAAGCCCTGATGAATCTATACTGTTCTTGCTGTCCTTTACCGTCACGGTCATACCCGAATCCACGGAATAATCGCCAAAGATAATTTCGGGAGCGGTCTTGTCAATTTGAACAAGCTTAAAGCCCTCGGTTTTATTGGCTTCTCTGCCCGTCTCCGCATCGCCCGCATTATCGTAAACCTTGTAATAAACGTAATATTGGCCTTCATCACTCGCGGTTATTGTATTTCCGGCAAGCGCTTTCAGCCCATCAGCGGGAATTTGATCAGCATTTGAAACAATTTTATACCATTTCTCTCCAACACCGCTTTGGCTATCGCTTGCGGTTATTGTAAAGATCTGATTGTCTTTCGACCAACTGCTCGAACCGCCGCTTGCGGTCACGGTCGGCGGGTCGAAGTCCAGCTTATCAACTTTTATCGTATCGCTGTTCTCACCGCCGTAGTCAAGATCGCGGACGGTCACCGTATAATCGCCGTTCTGCCTTGCCCAGACCTGACCGCTTGACTCCGTGCTTGTTTTGCCGTCCGGCAAAATCACCTCATAATTCTTTCCGGTGTAATTGGAAAGCTGCCAGTTCAAGGTGGCCATATCATTTGTCCATGCTGTCGGTGCGCCTGTTATGGTGATGGTCGGCGCATGATTCTCTACTGCCGCTTGAGAAATCACCGTATAAGGCGATGAATAGGTTGTGCAGGTATGTGCCAAATAATCGGATACCTTGATATGCAGATATAGTGTGGTCGGCGTGCTTTCACTTGCCGTATAGGTCACCGTTGTTGCACCGGTCTGAAGCGTACTCCATGAAGTCGGCGTTGCCGTGCCGCCCGTCCACCTGTACTGCACGGTTTTTACACCCGAATGGGCGTCGGCATAGGTGATCGGCAAAACAATTTTTGTGTAAACGCCGCTTTTCGGTGATTCAACGGAATCATCCGTCCTCTCTCCGATAGAAGCCGTAGGATTTTCCCGATCAATCTTCTCCACCGGAACGGTTTTAGAGATGACGACATCCCCCGCTGTCAGCAAAAACGTATAATAACCGTTTTCGGTAACCGTAGCACTTGTTGCACTTGTGCTCAACGTTGTCCAAGCGGTGGCGCCCGACTTGCGGTATTTCAGCGTTTGCGCTCCCGTCACCGAAATGCTTATTTTTCTGCTTGTCGCCCAGTTTGTATTATCGGCCGTAACCGTAAGCGTCGGCGGTGTACTGCCCGCTGCGGGGCTGGACGCCGTGCCGAAATCCAGGCAGACGTTCTTGTAAGCCGAAGCGCCCGTTGTAGCGTAAACCGCTTTCACATGAAGATACCACTTGCCGTTCGATGCACCGCTGCCCGGCGCTTTACGAATGGAAAGCGAAAGTCCTGAATTTTTCGCGGTTGTGAGCTCTGATGAGGAAAGCTCCACCCAGCCGCCGGTGGGCGCTGTCGATGAATCCGACCAAGCATAGCTCATGCCCGTAGTCTTGGTTTTCACCGCATTTACCGTAATGGTTGCTTTGCCCGTACCGCTGGTAATGCCGTTTGCCGTAACGGTAAAATTCGGCATAGAGGTATCAACGGTTGCCGTTGTGGTTCCCGAGCCGCTTTCTGTCGCTTTTACCGTATCGCTGTTGCACATATCCTTGATAAGGCTTGGATTTGTAAAGCTGTTGACCGTGAGCG
>CAKRPM010000018.1 GCA_934378025.1 uncultured Eubacteriales bacterium
GATCGGTATACATATACCCGGGATAGCCGCGGCGGCCGGGAACCTCCTTGCGCGCGGCGGAAACCTCGCGCAGAGCCTCGGCGTAGTTGGTGATATCCGTCAAAATAACCAGCACGTGCATACCCTTTTCAAAAGCAAGATACTCTGCGGCCGTCAACGCCATTTTCGGCGTTGCAATACGCTCGATGGCAGGGTCGTTGGCCAAATTTACAAACAACACCGTACGATCCAGCGCGCCGGTTTGGCGGAAGCTTTCAATAAAGAAATTGGATTCCTCAAAGGTAATTCCCATGGCGGCAAATACCACCGCAAAGTTTTCATCCTTTCCCAGCACCTTGGCCTGACGGGCGATCTGCGCCGCCAGATTGGCGTGCGGCAATCCGCTGGCGGAAAAGATGGGCAGCTTTTGCCCGCGCACCAGGGTATTCAGACCGTCAATGGCCGATATGCCGGTTTGTATAAACTCCTGCGGATATTCACGCGCCGCAGGATTGATGGGGGTTCCGTTGACGTCCAGGCGCATTTCCGGAATGATTTCGGGTCCGTCGTCAATCGGGCGGCCCAAACCGTCAAAAATACGACCCAGCATATCCTCGGATACGCCCAACTCCATCTGCCGTCCGGTAAAACGCACTTTACTGTTGGACAAATTGATACCCGTGGAACTTTCAAACAACTGCACCAGAGCATTATCGCCGTTGATTTCCAGCACCCGACAACGGCGTTTTTCGCCGTTTTCCAGCTCGATTTCACCCAGTTCGTTATAGTGAACGCCCTGCACCTTGCGGACCAACATCAAAGGACCCGCAACCTCTTCGATTGTTCTGTATTCTCTCGGCATACTAATCCTCCTTGACAGCCTTTTGCATCTCGGCCGTGATTTGTTCGTCAACCGCCTTGTACTGCTTGTCGATTTCCTCTTCGGGAACATATTTAAAGCGGCCGATCTTCTCCCGTACCGGCAAAGCGGCCATTTTTTCAACATCGCCGTTTTTCTCCAGCATTTGCACACCGGCGTCGTAATACTTCAAAATCAGGCGCATCATATACAGCTGTTTTTTCAGACTGGTATAGGTATCCACCTCATGAAACGCCAGCTGATGCAAAAAGTCCTCGCGAATGGAACGCGCCGTTTCCATTTTCAACCGATCGCCCGCACTCAGTGCGTCCATGCCGACCAGTTTTACGATTTCTTCCAGCTCGGCCTCCGCCTGCAGCAACGCCATCAATCTGCCCCGCAATTTCATCCAATCGGGATCCACGTTTTCCGCATACCAGGAGGACAGCAGATCCACATAAAGAGAATAGCTGGTCAGCCAGTTAATGGCAGGGAAATGACGTTTGTAGGCCAAAGACGCATCCAGCCCCCAGAAAACTTTAACAATACGAAGCGTCGCCTGACTGACCGGTTCGGAAATATCGCCGCCCGGCGGGGATACCGCACCGATGACGCTCAGCGCGCCCTCTCGGCCGACTTTTCCTTTGGAAATTACGCGGCCCGCCCGCTCATAAAACTGCGCCAATCGACTGCCCAGATAAGCGGGGTAACCCTCCTCACCCGGCATTTCTTCCAATCGGCCGGACATTTCACGAAGTGCCTCCGCCCAACGCGAGGTGGAGTCCGCCATCAAGGCGACCGAATAGCCCATGTCACGGAAATATTCCGCAATGGTAATTCCGGTATAGATGGACGCTTCGCGCGCCGCAACCGGCATATCCGAGGTGTTGGCAATCAGCACGGTGCGTTCCATCAGCGATTTCCCCGTATGCGGATCGATCAGCTGCGGGAACTCATTGAGTACATCCGTCATTTCATTACCGCGCTCGCCGCATCCGATGTAAACGACAATATCCGCTTCCGCCCATTTGGCCAGCTGATGCTGCGTTACGGTTTTGCCGCTGCCGAACGGGCCCGGAATGGCGGCAATGCCGCCCTTGGCAATCGGGAAAAGGCAATCCACCACACGCTGTCCGGTGATCAGCGGTTTATCCGGAGAGAGCTTTTTGGCATACGGTCTGCCGCGGCGCACCGGCCATTTCTGCATCAGGGTGATTTCCCGATCGCCCTTTTCGGTGGCCACCACGCAAACGGTATCCGTTACATGAAATGCACCGCTTTGAATGGTTTTAATCGTACCGCTCACATCAAAGGGCACCATAATTTTATGCAAAACAATATCCGTTTCCTGCACGGTGCCGATGATATCGCCGCCCTCGACGGTGTCTCCGATTTTGGCGCTCGGCTCAAAATTCCAAACAAGATCTCTTTTAAGCGACGGCACCTCCACACCTCTGTGTAAATTCATGCCGCTGACTTTCATAATATCGTCCAACGGCCGCTGAATTCCATCAAAAATACTGCCGATCAGTCCCGGTCCGAGCTCTACGCTCATCGGCTCGCCCGTCGACTCCACCGGCTCCCCGGTGCCAAGACCCGAGGTTTCCTCATACACCTGAACCGAGGCCTTGTCGCCGTGCATTTCGATGATTTCTCCGATCAATCTTTGATCGCTGACGCGCACCACGTCGAACATATTTGCGTCCCGCATCCCCTGCGCAATGACCAGCGGACCCGAAACCTTTAAAATCGTGCCTTTACTCATGTTCATCTCTCTTTCTGATTTTCTAAAATATCCGATCCGACCGCTTTTTCCACGGCGGCATGTACCTGCCGCATGCCGATGCCGGTATTGCCGGCAACGCCCGGAATCGGAAGAATCGCCGGTAATAACAGTGCGTCATATTTTTGAATATGCGGCAACATTTGCTCATACAACGCCTCGGTAATAAAAATCACCGCAAAACCGCCGGCGGTCACCATTTCCTCCAGTTTTCGGGTGGCGCTTTGCGCCTCATCCACGGGAAATACCGAAAGGCCGAGCGAGGCAAAGCCGTTAATGCTTTCACGATCTCCCAATACTGCCACTCTATACATATAGCTCCCGTATCCTTTCCCGAATCATTCTCTCCGACGCGCCGCTTGACTTGCAAATAAGGACAATGCGCACCGTTTTGATTTCCGTTTGTCTTGCAAAATAATAAGCAATCAACGGATCGGGGCCGAAGCTTGTCAGCTTGGCCGATTGAACCAATTCGATCAGTGCGTCGTCTCCCCATTTTTCAAAGGCGGACATCGAAATTTTCAGTTTTTCCGCCGCTTCGGCGAAGCGGCTCTGCGTCAACATCGAAAGCAGCTCGTTGGTTCCTCTTTGCGCAGCGTCTGCCAGCACGGCGCTGTCCAACTCCTCCGACCCGCAAAGGGCTCTTTCCAGAAAATCATAGTCCTTGCCGACCTTAGCCGCACGATAAGCGGTCTTAATATCGCAAAGCGCGGTAAAGAGCTGTGCATACGCCTCCAACAGCCGACTGCCCGAATCGTGCGCGGTGCTTTGCATGGTGCGCAGCATGGTGCGATCCAAATATAAATCCATGGCCTGTGCGTCGCCGGTTTGTACCAAAATTTCATATCCCTGCTGTGCGGGACGACGCAACATCGGCGGCAGAAACTCATACTGCTTATTTTGCAGCGTTTCCTGCAATGATTCAAGCGCCAAAACGGTATTGGGCAGATAAAACGGCACCGGGTCGGTATCCGTCACCATGCCTCTGAGCGCCGCCTTCAAATTGTGAAAATCATCGGGCAGCGTCAATGGTGCCAGCAGTGCCGGTTGCGAGAGCAGCTCTTTGATTTCTTCAAAGGCGCGGCGGCTCTCGTTTTGAAACATGGTCGGCATCGGCACCGCGGTGTCCCAGCCTTTTGCGCGCAGCATTTCCGTAATCTCTTCCGTGGAAGCGGAGATCATCTGCTCGATATCGCCGGGCGTCAACAGCGTGCTTTCCAGCGCGCGGACCTTTGCGTCCGCAAAGGCAAATTGTGTATCTTTCATGGCCGCACCGCCTTAGGAAAACAATGTTTCGGATATAATATCCTTCAGTTGATCCGCGTTTTCTTCAATAATTGCCTCAAACGAACAATTTTGTTCGATATCGCCGTACTGCAAAATCACGCCGCCGGAGATATCCGCCGCTTTTCCGATTTCAAAAGAAAACGCAGGACAACGCGCATGAATTTGTTTTTCAAAATCTTCGGGCAAGCGCTCTTGATCCTTCTGAGAAAAATGAAGAACGCAAGCCCCTTCCCCGGCATTTTTTTCGATCAGCGACAACAGCAGGGAAAAATTTTCTTCCGTCGGCAAATTGACCAGATGCGCCTGCAGGGCGTCCAATACTTCTCCGATTTTTCTGCCCTTAAAGCCCAGGATTTCCCTACGGCTTTCCGCCATTACGGCCACGCGGCCGCTTTCCGACATACGGGCGACATCCTCCGCCAGCTTTTGCGCCTCGGCCTGTTCATATCGCTCAACCGCCCGATCGCTGCGCGATTGAATTTCCGCCGTTTCGGCCTGAGCCTGCCGTAAAATTTCGGCGGCGGCGGTTTGGCCGATTTCGTCAATGCTTTGAATTATTTTCTCAAGTCCGGTCATATCATCACCTTACAGTGCAATATTGTAAATCATCAAAATCGAAACCAGCAAGGCCAAAATCGCATAGGTTTCCACCATGGCCGCCATCATTACGCCCTTGCCGCTTTGCTCCGGCTTTTTGGCGACAATGCCGACGCCGGCCGCCGCGGTTCTGCCCTGTGCAATTCCGGAAAACAGACCTACCAATCCGATCGGCAGTCCGGCTGCCAAAAACATCAGTCCCTGCGTCAGGGTCAGATCGACTGCACTGCCGCTCAATACGCCGATGCGGCTAAGCATCAACACAGCGGTCAACAAACCGTACAGACCCTGCGTACCCGGCAGCAGCTGCAGCACCAACACTTTACTGAACTTGCTCGGATCAACCGATACAACACCGGAGGCCGCCTCACCGACCAGTCCTACGCCTTTTGCCGAACCGATGCCGGCGAACAATGCCGCAATCGCGGCGCCGAATAATGCAAGTGCAACTCCTAAACTCATTTTTTTAGTCCTCCTTAAATTGAATATATTTTGTTTGAACTGCAAGCGGCTCGAAAGGCTTGCCGCCGCCTTCATAAAATTTTGAAAACAACTCAACAAACTGCAAGCGATCGGTGTGCACATACGCCCCCAACAAATTGATTGCCAAGTTGGCCGAATGAGCCACGATAAATACAATCACCAGTAGTATTGCTTTTACCACAAGGTTTTGCGGCATGGTGCCGATCAGGTTGATAACGCTTGCGATACTGCCGGTGGCCAATCCCAGCGCCAGCAGCCGCGAATAGGATAAAATATCGCTTAAATACCCCGTCGCCACATTATAAAGTCCGTAAATTCCGCCGAAAAATCGCATAAAAATCGACTTTGAAGAGCGGCCGGCCGTCAAAATGATCAGCGCCACGCCCGCGATTGCAACGTATTTTCCGATGGTGGAAAGAAGGGCGGGCACATCGGTTAAAATGCCCGCTGCCAGCGGTGCCGCCCCCAATACGGTCAGCATAACGGGGATGACGTCGCAAACAGCGTCCGCCTTTTGCCCCGCTTTCCATAATTTGTAAAAATTGACGCCCAGTCCCAAAAACAAGTGACAAATGCCCAGACCGAACGAAAACAGCAGCAGCCGCATCGGATCGTCCAACGGCTGAAACCACAGGGCAATGCTTCCGATTTCTTTACCGAAAAACTCTCTGCCCACTACCTGCACGATATCTCCGAACCAACTGCCGAACAACGCGCCCCAAAATATGGTGGAAATTCCGCAGTAGAGAAACATGGTCATGGTTTTACGCATTTTTTCTTCCAGTTTGCACTTTTTCAGTACAAGCGATGTCACCAATACCATCACCACACCGTACCCCGCGTCCGAAAGCATCATGCCGAAAAACAAATAATAGAAAAACGACATAATCGGCGTCGGATCCAAATCTTTTTTGCCGGGCAGCGCGTACATTTCCGTAATGCCCTCCACCGGGGCGGAAAAGCGGCTGTTTTCCAGCAAAACCGGGACATTTTCGTCCTTGCCCGGGTCGAAAAGCGAAATGGCGGTTTTATATTTTCCTTCCAGTTCCTTAACCAATCGGGGCGCATATTTTTTAGGAATATATCCCGCCAGTACAAACGTTTGGCGCGTCATCCCCAGCTTGCTGAGCGCCCGATATTTGTCCGCCCGCATGGTCAGATAGTCCACGGCAAATTCCAAATCTTTTTTTCGATCCGCAAATTGAAGAAGCTTCTGTCGGGTCGTTTGGATATTCTTTTGCAGTGCCGAAACCTCTCCGTCAATCTGCGTTTGCCGTTCGGCCGGCGGTAAATCGGGCAAGTCGCTTGCGAAAAGAAAGCCCCTCTCTCTTAAACATGACAGCACATGATCGTAGTCCTTTTTCAAGCACAGCACCAACAAATCGGTCTGAATTTTCGAGGCGGACACGATCTCGACATACGCCGACGGCAGCCACTGCTCCACGGTCTGCCGATCCGTTTTTCGGGGAAGCGAGCCGATCAACAGCCGCGTTTGCTTGGTTTGCCCAAGTGCGGGCGAAATGTCCAAACTCTTCCAACTTTCCAAGGCGTCCCGTTCCACACGAAGGCGGGCAATTTTTGCCTCATACTCGTCTTTTTCCTCCGCAAGCTGCAAAATGTCGTAGGTCGTCTGCAAAATCTGATCCATCGTCGCCGCTTTTTTGCCGAAATCATCGGGGATAAAGCTGCGTTTTGAGCGAAATGATTCGGGCAGCAGCGCCTTTTGTTCGTCAAATTCGGACAAAACGCTCAGCGCGTCATTCACCTTGCCCCGCATATTTTCAAAGGTGGAAATACTGGCGGCGGTATTCATTTTCACAAGGTTTTCATCCCGAATATCACTGACCTCAATCACACCGCGCCGCTGCAACCGCTCAATAATCTTTTTACTGTCGGACAGCAGGGCGATGATCTCAATTTTTTGCATTTCCAGTTTGGCCGTAAAATCACCTTCTTTTTTACGATATTATTATTTAGGAAAACAATGCGCTCATACAAGCGGCAACGGCTTTTTCACGATTTTCTCGTGTTTGTTCCTCCAAATGCCGCTTTTTCTCCTCGGTCAGCATGTGCTGCCCGCTGCGCAGCTTGGCAATGCTTTGCTCGACTTCGCTTTCGCTTTTTTCCCGTTTTTCCCGGGCGCGTTGCTCTGCCGCCTGCATGGCCTGCTCTTCCGCAGTCCTCGCATCCGCCAGCATTTTTTCTTTTTCGGCGGTGGCTTGCTCAACGGCTTTGTCCATGGCCGTTTCGGCGTCCATCACCTTTTTCAGCGCCTGTGTTGCCATAAAAAACCTCCCTTGTTCATTTTGTTGATAAGAATAGTATGGTTTTTTCTTCTGAAATAAAACAAAAAGGGAGCGTATCCTACAGACAGCTCCCCTTAGTGTAAATGTTCTATTTCTATCCAAATCATACCATATCGCTTTGTTTCTGTCAATAGTAGAAACTGGTTAATTTATGTACAAAATGTTAGGTAATAGACATATTTTATTTAATTGTTTATTGTTTTGAAAATGTTACGCTTTTCGCACAATTGAGAAAAATGGGTTTCATCATGGCATAGCTTTCCTGCGGCGCGGCAAACTGCACAATCCAGAATGCGTCGCTCCCCTTATACACGGCCAACAGGTGCCCCACCTCTTCCTTTTCATACTGATGGGTATATTCAAAATACGTTACGCCCTCCGCCCGAGTAATCTCCGTGGGCGCAAGAGTCTCATTTTCTTTATGCACCAATTCGGCGTAGGCCTCTGCCGTCTCCTCCCGAAAATCGGGATAGTCCTCAAAGCGCTCCTTTCGAACCAAAACCACCGCCTGCCGCGAGGTAAACGCCGCGGTGTAATTTTCCACCGTTTGCTGCGTAAATTCTTCGGTGAGGGTGATTTGCATGCCCTCAACTTCAAATTTCTTTTCCGGCGCCGAGAAAACGCTTTTGGCACTGCATGCGGCACACATCACAAAACTCATAATAAGCGCCCAAAGCCGCAGAGCCTTTTTTATTCTTTTCATTTTTTCCTCCTTTTTTACGAAAAAGCGCCGAACCCGTACTACGGGTCCGGCGCTGCTTGGTTGGGATAGAAGGACTCGAACCTTCGGAATGACGGAGTCAAAGTCCGTTGCCTTACCGACTTGGCTATATCCCAGGATGGGGTGGATGATGGGATTCAAACCCACGACCTCCAGAGCCACAATCTGGCGTTCTAATCAACTGAACTACACCCACCATATCTGTAAATCGGTGATTGAAAGAATGCTCTCAAAGATCGCATACCCTTTTATCTGCCGATCAAAACCCTTGGCAATCATAATCGGATTGCTCCCCCGATTTTTAAAACCGACGGCAGGGCACCCTGCTTTGATATGCTTTCAATCATCGTTTACAAAGTGGCGCGCCTGAACGGACTCGAACCGCTGGCCCACTGCTTAGAAGGCAGTTGCTCTATCCAGCTGAGCTACAGGCGCGTATGGAGCAGGTGATGGGAATCGAACCCACGTGTCCAGCTTGGAAGGCTAGCGTTCTACCATTGAACTACACCTGCATAAATTGCTAAAATATAATACCACACCTTGAAATCTATGTCAAGATATATTTGGAAATTTCGCTTTTTTGGGACGGGGCGCGCGGAAAAAAGCGCCCCGTCCCGATCAAATTACTCAACTTTTACAACAATTTTATCATTTTCCGCATCGCAGGATACGGTATGCAAATCCTTTTGATACTGTTCGATCATCTGCTCTGCCGCCGCATCCTCAATTTCTTTTTGAATGGTTCGCCGCAGGCTTCTGGCTCCGAATTTCGGATCAAAACCGTGCTGCACCAGCACGTCGACCACCGCAGGGGTGTAGACAAAATCCATTTGATTTTTCTTCAGACTTTCGGCCAAATCGCCCAGCATAATTTCAACAATCTTATGAACCGTTTCTTTGGACAGCGGTTTAAACGGAATAATCCCATCGACGCGATTGATAAATTCCGGCCGCAAAAATGTCAGCAGCGCACGCGTTGCCTTTTCCGTTTCCAGCTCCGTTTCATTACGATTAAAGCCGGTGGCGTTCATGACATTGCCGGAGGCGTTGGTGGTCATAATAATCACGGTGTTTTCAAAGTTAACCACCCGTCCCTGCGCGTCGGTCAGTCTGCCGTCGTCCAGCATCTGCAGCATAATGTTCAGCACATCCGGATGCGCCTTTTCGATTTCGTCAAACAAAACCACGCTGTACGGTTTGCGGCGGATTTTTTCGGTCAATTGTCCCGCCTCATCGTAGCCGACATATCCCGGCGGCGAACCGATCAGCTTGGAAACCGAATGTTGCTCCATATACTCGCTCATATCCACCCGAATCAAAGCCTCGGTACTGTCAAACATCTGATCGGCCAATTGGCGTACCAACTCGGTTTTTCCGACGCCGGTCGGCCCCGTAAAAATAAAGGAAATCGGGCTGCGATTATACCCGATGCCGACCCGCCGCCGCTTAATGGCACAGGTCAACGCGTCAATGGCCGCGTCCTGACCGACAATGCGCTGCCGCAGACGATCGCCCAGCTCCCGCAGCTTTACAAACTCGCGACGCTTGATTTTGGACGCGGGAATCCCTGTCCACAGCTCCAGGACATACGCAAGATGATCAAAGGTCAGCTCGGTTTCCGTCTCGACGTCCGTCAACCCGGAAAGCTCCTGCTCGGTCTGGCACTTCTGCGCTTTCAGCTCTGCCAAAGCCTCGAAGCTTTTTTCTTCATTCTCTCCCTCAAAATTTTCAATTTGTCGGTTCAGACGATCCAGCTTGCGCTCGAGCGCAATCTTTTGATTTTGCTTTACATTTTCAATCGACGCGCCGCTGGAGGCCTCGTCAATCAAATCGATGGCCTTATCGGGCAAAAAACGATCGGTAATATAGCGCTCGCTCATCACCGCCGCCTGCGTCAGCAATGCGTCGGAAATGTGCACATGATGGTATGCGCCGTATACATCCCGCAGCCCCTTCAAAATTTCAACGGTTTCCTCCACCGTGGGTTCGTTGACAATAATCGGCTGAAAACGGCGTTCCAGCGCCGAATCTTTTTCAATATACTTTCTGTATTCGGTCAGCGTTGTAGCACCGATCACCTGAATTTCGCCGTTTGCCAGTGCGGGTTTGAGCATATTGGCAGTGCTCATGCTGCCCTCCGCTTCGCCCGCGCCGACCAGGTTGTGCACCTCGTCGATAACCAAAATGATATTACCGGCGGCGATCACCTCGCCCAGCAGCCCTTTCACACGGCTTTCCAACTGCCCCCGAAACTGCGTGCCGGCAATCAACCCGGTCAAATCCAAAAGATAGACCTCTTTATCCAGCAGTTTTTCGGGCACATCGCCCGCCGCAATGCGCTGCGCCAAGGCATTGGCCACCGCTGTTTTACCGACGCCCGGTTCACCGATCAAAACCGGATTGTTTTTGGTACGGCGGTTCAAAATGCGCAGCATCCGCTGCAATTCCGTTTCCCGCCCGATCACGGGATCCAGTTCGCCGTTGGCCGCTTTTTGATTTAAATTTACGGCGTACTGCTCCAAAAACTTGCGTTTTCTGGAGGGTTTCTTGTTTTTCGGCGCCGCCGTCTCCTCGTTCGGTTCGCCCTGTTTTTGAAACATATTTTTAAAGATCGGAGGAAAGGCGGGGGCTTTTTCAAAGCTGGCGTCGTCGCCGTCCAGCCCCAGTTGATCCCCAAGCGCCTCGATTTCCTCGGTCATGGCGTCCAAATCCTCATCCGTCATTCCCATATTTTTTATAATGGTATCGACCTCTTTAATGCCCAGTTCCCTGGCGCATTGCAGGCAATACCCGCCGCTGTTTTCGTCCGATCCGTCTGCACGGGAAACGAAAATCATCGCAATTCTCTTGTTACATCTTTTGCAAAGCATAGTTTACTCCTCGCCCAATGACTTTTTCAGTTTGTGATTTTCTTTCACTTTTACATACATTTGAATATAATTGAACAGTGCCACCATGGTAAAAAGAATACAAAGGATCATCATTTTCGTGGCCGTGGCTTTCGGAATTTCTTCAAACACCATGATCACGACAATCATAATAAACAAAAGCACCGTTGCAATTTTCCCGCTCCATTTGGAATATACGACAAATTTTTGAAATTTCAGCAGCTTGGCACCGCCGAAAATCAGCAAAATTTCCTTGGCAAGATATACATAAAAAATCCAAAGCGAAAACCGCCCGTTATAAGCCAAGCAGCCGATGGCCGCCACTTGCATCATTTTATCCGCCAACGGATCGGCCAGCTTT
>CAKRPM010000019.1 GCA_934378025.1 uncultured Eubacteriales bacterium
ATGCCCGGCAAACCGTCTATATGACCGGTCCCGCCCAATTTGTCTTTGAGGGCAGCGTGGACACCGAAACCCTTTCATAAAAAAACCATCTGCACGTCCAAAGCCGCAGACTTTGTACGTGCAGATTTTTATGCCGAAAAATGTGCGCTTTTCTCCCCAAACATATATGCCTCTTTTTGGGGCGCCCGCCGCTGCGTTGTCCCCCTAAAAATGCGCCGTCCCGCCGCATAAACCCCAAAAACCGACTTAAACAAAATGTTTAAGTCGGTTTTTTGTACTTTTCCGCCATCGCTGCACAGACCGATGCAAAACAAAGAACAGCAGAAATATAATTTGCTGTCTTTTTCGGTTGCCCGTCCCGCGGGCGAGAAAAAGAGCAATCAAAATATAATGGCTGCTTTGCGGTATAATTTGCCGTCTTTTTCGGTTGCCCGCCCCGCGGGCGAGAAAATATAATGGCCACTAAGTGGCCATTATTCCTTGGCGGCGCCGCGCTGCAGTTTAAATTCCTGCAATTCCGCCGCGCTCATTTTTACCTGACGGGGCTTGCTGCCCTCAAACGGTCCCACAATGCCCATTTCTTCCATAATATCAATCAATCGGGCCGCACGGGAATATCCGAGCTTTAAGCGCCGCTGTAAAGAAGATGTACTTGCCATGCCCGCTTCTACCACACATTCGATGGCCGGCATCAGCATTTCGTCTTCCTCCTCGTCGCCGCCCGCACTCGGGGCGCCCTTGCCGCCGGCAACGCTGATTTCGTCAATTTTTTGTATGGCAGCGTCATCATACTCCACCTCGCCGGCATGCTCGCGGATGAAGTCCACCACGTTTTCCACCTCGCGGTCATCCACAAAGCAGCCCTGAATCCGCCGCGGCTTATTCGCGCCGATCGGTTTATACAGCATGTCCCCTCTTCCCAGCAATTTTTCGGCACCGACCGTATCTAAAATAACACGGCTGTCCGTGCCGCTGGAAACGGCAAAAGCAATCCGCGAGGGAACATTGGCCTTAATCAACCCGGTCACAACATCCACACTCGGGCGCTGCGTCGCAATAATCAGAAAAATACCGGCCGCTCTCGCCTTTTGGCACAGACGGCAAATATGCTCTTCTACCTCTTTGGAGGCCACCATCATCAAATCGGCCAACTCGTCAATCACCACGACAATGCGCGGCAATTTCGGATAGTTTTCATCATTTTTGCGCGCCGCCATCTCATTATAGGAGGTAATTTCCCGAACGCTCAGCTCCTGAAACAAATTATACCGTCTGTCCATTTCGCTGCACGCCCAATGCAGTGCGCCCGCCGCCTTTTTCGGATCGGTGACCACCGGGATAAACAGGTGCGGCACACGATTATATACGCCCAGTTCCACCACCTTCGGATCCACCAAAATGAGTTTTACATCCTCCGGGGAGGATTTATACAATAAACTGATCAAAATGGTATTGATGCAAACGCTTTTACCGCTGCCGGTAGAGCCGGCAATCAGCAAATGCGGCATTTTGGAAAGATCGGCGTAAATATTTTTTCCCGATATATCCTTTCCCAGCGCAACGGTCAACGGGCTTTTGGCCGAAGTAAAGTCCGGGCAATCCAGCAAATCCCTGATGTATACCGTGCAGGCGCTTTGATTGGGAATTTCGATGCCCACCGCCGCTTTGCCGGGGATGGGCGCTTCAATGCGCACTTGGGTTGCCGCAAGACTCAGCGCAATGTCGTCGGACAAACCGGTAATTTTGCTGACCTTAGTGCCGGCTCTCGGCTGCAGCTCATAACGCGTAATATTGGGGCCCACACTGGCCCCCAGCATTTTGGCCTCCACGCCGAAATCATGCAGCGTTTCCAGCAGCTTTTTGGCATTGCTGTCCACTTCATCCTTGGAGGTGCCGACCGAAAACTGCGGCTTTTGCAGCAGATCAAGCGTCGGAAAAACATAATGTACCGGTTCTTGCTGCGAAACGTCGATGTCGGGCATTTCCTGCGCCGCGGTGTCCTTCGGATTTTCGGCAATGCCGATTTCTTCCGGTCTAATGTTATTTTCCGGATCCACATCCTGATATGTAAATACATTCAGTCCCGATATCTCAAGTGCCGCCCCCGTTTCTTCGGGCGGCTCGTCGGCCGCCGGTGTCGGTGCCACCGATTCGCCGTGTTCGTCCAGCCCGTCGCTGGCTACCTCGTAGGTTTCAATCGGCACGTCAATATCCGCCGCGCTTTTTTGAAAACCCTGAACGGTGTTTTCGGGGACGGGATCGGGCATGTCCACCACCTCGGGCTCGGCCTTTTCGGGCGGTTTCATGGACAAAAATATCTTTTTAATCCCCTGCCACAAATCATACAGCGTACGATCGGTCACCGTCAGCACACTGAACAATGTCACCGCCGCCAAAATAATCCCCAGTCCCGGCCGACTGATCACCAAAATCAGCGGTACGGCGATAATACCTTCCACCACACCGCCGGCTTTCAGCGCCTTGCTGCCCTGCCAAAGCAGTCCGACATCCAGCTTTTGGGTATACATCGGATCGCAAAACAGATAAAACGCCATGCCGACCACCATCAGAATGGCCACGCTCGCCGCGATCTTAAAGCCCGTGCTCACCCGCATTTCGGGCAAAATCACACTGATTGCAATATAAATTAAGGCGATCGGCAAAAGATAAATGCTCACGCCCAACAACCCTTTGCCGATATCCGCCAGCCATGTCAGCTGCTCCACGCAAAAGTAAACGCTCAGCGCCACAAACAGCGCCACAACAATGAGCAGTATCGCGGTAAAATTATTTCGACGGCGAGCGCGTCTTTCCCGCACCTGCTTGACGCTCGACGTCCTTCTTTTTTCTGCCATGGTTTTGACCATTCCTTTCCACTACGCTGTGCGGCACAAATGACCTCTAAAAAAGCCACGGCGCACAAAATCTTTGAAAGTCGGAAAACGGACTTTCGGGTGTTCCTCTAAAGAACAATTCCAAGTATGATCGCCGCCGCGCCGACGGCAATGCAGTACCACATAAACCAACCGAACTTATTTTTCCCGGCGACATAGCGCAAAAGCTTAATCGACGCGATCCCTGCGGCGGCTGCCACCAATGTTCCTACGGCATAGGGACCGGCGTCCGCACCGGAAAAACCGCTGACCATTTCCCGCGCGTTTAAAACAACGGCACCCAAAATGGCCGGTATACTCATCATAAAGCTGAACTCCACCATGGTGTTGCGGTCAAACCCCATGTTAATGCCCGCAGCAATCGTCGATCCGCTGCGTGAAATCCCGGGAACCGTGGCCAGCCCCTGAAACAAGCCGATTTTAATGGCCTGCGTCAGCTTCATATCTTTCATCTGCTTATTGCCCTGCACCGAGTGATCCGCCAAAAACAAAAGCCCCGCCGTAATCAGCAGCATCACGCCGACCAAGACCAAATTGCCGGCAATTTGCGCCAGCGCCTCCTGCACAAAGGCAAACGGAATTAAAATCAGCGTCGTTACAATGACATAAACGCTCATAATCTGATATTTATTGGCCTTGCGAAAACGAAATGTACCCGCCAAAATCATCGAGCACATTTTGAAAAACTCCCGAATCATGTTCCAAACGGTTTTGTAAAAAACCGCAAAAACGGCCACCAACGTTCCGAGATGAAGCAGTACATCAAACGTAATATTATTCATCGCCGCCTCGGCCGACGGCCAAAGGCTGTGTATAATCGCCAGATGCCCGGAACTTGAAATCGGCAAAAACTCCGCCACACCCTGAATCAGGCCCAAAACAATTGCCTCTAAATAGCTCACTTGCGTTCCTCCCACAAAAATCTATATATAATTATATTATAGTTTGCAAGAAAATACAATTCTTTTTATCAACTCATATCACGCTGCCGCCGTTGGGTGACAGCACCTGACCGGTTATATATTCCTGACCGGCCATAAACAATATGCTCTCAGCAATTTCCGCCGCATGCGCAAAGCGCCCCAACGGAATATCGTCGCAAATTTCCTTTTTTTCCGACGCGGAAAACCTTTCCATCATGGCGCTGTCCACCACGCCGGGTGCCACGGCGTTTACACGAATTCCGCAAGGTGCAACCTCCTTGGCAAGCGCCTTTGTAAAGCCGATGATGCCTGCCTTCGCCGCGGAATATACCGCCTCACAGCTGGCGCCCGTCAATCCCCAAATTGAACTGATGTTGACGATGCTGCCGCTTTTGGCCGCAATCATATCGGGCAAAAACAGCCGCGTCAGCAAAATTTGCGCCGTCAAATCCGTTTGAATGATCCGCTCAATTTCCTCCTCGCTGTTTTGCTGCAGCAAGCCATACAGACTTTGCCCCGCATTGTTCACCAAAATATCGACGCCGCCCGGCTGACTTTTCACCGTTTCAAGCAGCGCCTTGCGGTCATGCGCGTCGGTGATATCCGCCTCGACGGCAATGATTCTTCCGCCGAACCCCTTGAGCTGTTCGACAAAATCAAGACATTTATTTTTGTTTTTATGATATGTCAGTACAACGTCCCAGCCCTTTTGTGCGGCCGCGCGGGCGCACATACTGCCGATCGCGCCCGATCCGCCGGTAATCACAATGCGCATGTTCATTCCTCCGAAATAAATAACATTCCAGTTTAATCTTATCGCACACAACCAAAAAAAGCAATTGTTTTTTATAAAAAAAACGTTATAATAAAAGTAGAAGATTTTTTAAAAACGGAGGAGCGCATGGATTTTTGGGAAACACCGATTACAACACTGCCCGGCATCGGTCAGGCACGTGCCAAAGCCTTTGAAAGGCTGGGCATACGTACCTATCGGGATCTTTTACTGCACTATCCGCGCGCGTATATTGATCACCGCACACCGATGAAAATTTTTGAATGTGCCGCGCACGAGGACGAATATGTAACCGTCCGCGCCATCATCTGCGCACCGCCCGTTTCCCGACGGATTCGGAAAGGCATGACCGTAACCAAGGTGCGCATTGCCGATGAAAGCGGCGCCATTGCCGTCACCTTTTTTAATAATCCGTATATTCAAAACATGCTGCGCACGGGAGAAGAGTACCGTTTTTACGGGAAGGTGGGGCATGTCGGTGCCACCCTCACCATGACAAGCCCGCTTTTTGAGCCGTATATCCCCGAAAAAATGAGTGCTTTTCGCGCAATCTATCCCCTCACCGGCGGCCTGACGCAGCGCATGGTCAGCACCGCCGTCACCCGCCTTTTGCCCCTGGTGCCGCCGGACTTTGACCCGCTGCCCGAAACCGTACGGCGGGAAATGCAGCTTTGCAGCTGGCAAAACGCACTTCGCTATATCCACGCCCCCGAAAACGAGCAGCAGCTTTCCGCCGCCCGAAATCGCATCACCTTTGAAAAACTGTTTTATTATCTGTTGATTTTGGGCGTATTGCGTACCAAAAGCGGCAAAGAAAACCGCAACAAAATCAATATCAATGACGATTCTTTTGTAAAGCTTCAAAGCTTCACACTTACAAATGCCCAACAAAGAGTCATTTCCGAAATTCATGCGGATTTGGCGGGAGAGCATGTCATGAATCGACTGCTGCAAGGCGATGTCGGCAGCGGGAAAACGCTGGTGGCGGGCGACGCCGCCTGGCAGGTGATCCATCTCGGATATCAAGCGGCCATGATGGCGCCCACGGAAATTCTGGCGCGCCAACACTACGAATATTTTGCCCCGTTATTTGCCCGCCTGGGCAAAAAGAGCGTTTTGCTGATCGGATCGATGACCGCCGCACAAAAGAAAGCCGTCTACGCGCAGATTGAAAGCGGAGAGGCGGATTTTATCATCGGTACGCACGCACTGATCCAAAAAG
Source organism: uncultured Eubacteriales bacterium (assembly GCA_934378025.1). Lineage (GTDB taxonomy): Bacteria > Bacillota > Clostridia > Oscillospirales > QAKW01 > Firm-08. The sequence continues at coordinate 5,833 of CAKRPM010000019.1, forward strand.
GCGTAACTTTTTCCGATCTTGCACTGGTCATTACCGACGAGCAGCACCGTTTCGGCGTTCTGCAGCGCAGCGAACTGGGCAAAAAAGGCGCCGACGTACATATCCTTGCCATGAGCGCCACGCCCATTCCCCGCACCATGGCCTTAATTCTTTACGGCGATTTGGATATTTCCGTACTGGATGAACTGCCGCCCGGGCGAAAAAGCGTTGAAACCTTTTTGGTCACTTCCGATTATGAGCAGCGATTAAACCGTTTTCTGCAAAAGCAGCTGGCTTTGGGTCGGCAGGCTTATTACGTTTGCCCTTTGATTGAGGACAACGAGGAAAGCGAGCTGACCGCCGCCGAGGCGCAATTTGACGCGCTGCAAAAGCTTTTCCCCGGCCGATGCGCATTGCTGCACGGCAAAATGAAAGCGGCGGAGAAAGCAAAAATCATGAATGATTTTGCATCGGGCAATACGAAAATTCTGGTATCCACCACGGTCATCGAGGTCGGCATCAATGTACCCAATGCCACGCTGATGATCATTAAAGACGCGTATCGCTTCGGCCTTTCCCAACTGCATCAACTGCGCGGCCGTGTGGGGCGCGGCGGCGATCAGTCCTACTGCGTTTTGATTTCCGATTCAAAATCAAAATCCGCGGTGCAGCGGCTGCGCTTTTTTTGCTCCACCGCCGACGGCTTTAAGATTGCCGAACAGGATCTGAAAACACGCGGCCCCGGCGATTTAATCGGCGCCCGACAAAGCGGCGAGAGCGCCGTGGCGGAAATCATCGCGCAAAACTGCGACATGCGGCAGGTGGAACAGGCCAAAAAGCAGGCCGATCGACTGCTGGCGCAGGATCCGATGCTGAGCGCGCCCGAAAATCAAATGCTGAAAAAAACGCTTATGGAAAAAATTGAAAGCAAAGGAGATATTTTCAACTGATTTTCGCGCATTTTTCCTCCCTGAAATGCCAAAATAAAGACATAGTCAGAACCATCTTGACTATAGCTTCAACAAGGGAGGTGAAGAACAAGTGGACAGCACGATCAAAGCAAACGCAAAAGAGGGTTTGAAGAACCTGAAATTTGAGGTTGCCAAGGAAATCGGCGTAAACCTGAAACAGGGCTACAACGGCGATCTGACCTCCAAAGAGGCCGGACACATCGGCGGCAACATGGTAAAGAAATTGATTGAAAAAGGCGAGCAGTCTTTATAAGCAATCGCCTGCCGTATTTTTTTGAAACTCTGAGATAACGGCAAAAAAGCCTACCGAAACTCATATTTCGGTAGGCTTTTTTCTGTCGCCCGATTAACTGATTTCCAGCTTCAACGTATCGGCTATGCTGTCGCGATTGACCGCGCGCACGGCATAGAACATGGTCGCCCCGATGATCAACAGGACAAACGCGCCGGTCCCGAGATACATCGGCAAGCTGATGGTAAAAGCAATGACATCCGCCTGCAAAGCGGCGTGCATCCAATAGGAAATCAAAATGCTGATGCCCATTCCGAAAAGCAGGGCGCCGAACCCGTAATACAAGCTTTCCAGACAAATCATTTTGTTCATGCCGCCGGGGGTAACGCCCACGCTGCGCAGCATGGCAAATTCTTTTTTACGCATCGCAATGCCGGTAGAAACCGTATTGATGATATTGAAAACGGTCACCAGGGTGATCAGCGTTATAAAGCCGTACATCAACACCTTAATGATAAACGAAACGGTATTCACGCTTTCCAGCTGCGCCATCAAATCGCTGACATAACAGTTTTGGTAATTTTTCTCTTCCAAAACGCTGTAAATGCCGTCTGCGGTATCCTTATGCCGATCCGTAACAATCCCGTAAAAATACACCTTCTCCTTCAAAGACGGATTGCATTTATAAAATGTGCTTTGGGGCACAAATGAAGCCACACGATTTTGCGCTGTTAACGTACATAAATAATTGTCCGCGTCAAAGGGAATCATGCCGTAAATTTCAATATCCCGGCATTGATCTTCGCCCTCCATGCCCATGCCGGTAAATCCGTCTTGAAAAGACAGCTTTTTTCCCAAAATGTTCTCGTTGAAAACCTCATCGCCCGCTTTGCGCGAAATGTTATTCACCAAAAGCGCCCGAACACTGTCCGAAAAATAGGGGGCGGGGTCAATCCCGTTTTCGGCACAAAGCACCTTAAAATCCTCATCCTCCACCAAATTCACAAACCATTTCACCGTGCTCTCAAACATATTTTTGCGCCCCGGTTTTAGGTTTTCGGGGGCGGCAAGCGAAGCGTTTTCCGTTTGCGATACCGGAAAAGAAAAGCTTGAAACGCCGTACATCCGCTCCATCCGTACATTTTGCAAATCACTTTTGATTTGCTCCCGCTGTTCATAGGGAACCGTTAAAATCAATTGATACGGGCACTCGCTTTCCAGCTCGGTGGCCTGCGAAAAAAGTCCGCAAAAATAATTGACGCTTAAAAACAAAATTACGCTCAACGCGACCGAAACCTGAATGACCCGTCCTTTGCGGCCGTTGCGCTTGAAATTCTTGCCGGCAATTTCCCCTTCATAGCCGAACAGACGCCGTACCACGCCTCTGCTTTTCAGCCGTCCGGCTTTGAGGCGAATTTCACCGGTTTGGCGAATGGCGTCAATGGGCATTATGCGGGAGGCCTTTCGAGCCGGCCGCCAGGCCGAAATGAAAATGGTCAGCGCGCCCAGCAGCACCACGGCGGCCACCGTCCAAAACGGCACGATTGCCTCCAGCATTATTCCGCTTTCGGCGGCACCGACGATCATGTCGGTTTGCGAAATTCTTTCACCGATCAGCCGCAACGTTACGGCAATGCCGCCGATCCCGCTCAAAACGCCCAGCGGAATCCCGATCAGTCCCAGCAAAAACGCTTCAAAATAAACACTGTTTCTTTTTTGGCGTTTGGTCGCGCCGACGCTGGCCAACATCCCCAGCCAACGCACGCGCTCCGAAAGCGACATGGCAAACGCATTAAAGATCAGCACCACACTGGCAATAATGATGATCAGCAATAAAATCATCGACATCGGCAGCAGTGCCTGCACCACATAGCTGTCCTTTGCCAGCGCCAGCCGTCCCTCTAAAAAATCCTTGTTCTTATTATACTCCTCCAGGTGATACCGCTCGGAAAGCTCCTGAATTTGGGAAAGCATGGTATGATCCTGTTGCTTCAGCGTAACGCTCAGATCGCACACTTGCCCTTTTTCGGCGGCGGATAGGCCGCGCATTACCGCGTAGCCGTCCGTCGGAAGATTGTCATGCAGGATGGCTGTGATTGTAAAGGATGCCTGCTTTACAGCCTTAAATTGCTCGCCCGCGCAGTAGTTTCCGCGAATAGGATCGCCGTCCAGCTGCCGACTGCCGACCGAAAGCACCAACGTGTCCCCAATAGAAAGAGATAAGTTGTTTTTCTTTAAAAAAGAGGATTCTACGGCAATCTGCGTTTCATTTTCCGGAGGTGTTCCCTCATATCGCGCGGTCAGCATTTGTTGAAAAAAGGTGGTATCTCCGGCATAAAAATCCCCGATGCCTTTGGCGTATCCCGGCGCCTTTGGATAATAGAAGCTCATTTGCGGCAGCATACTGCCGTGCTGACTGCGCCCCACGCGCTCTACCAAAGCGTCTTTGGAAAGTTTTTCGGCCGTGGCCGGTTCCGCGTCATAAAACGTCGCTTGCTGGTAACCGTTTTGGTACAACCCCAGCTCGCCGAAAAAGTGCAAAAAAGAAACGCCGCTGACCAGCACCGCCGTAATCATCGCAACGCTGATAATGATCCCGAGTATGGTAATAATGGCTCTGCCCTTATGCGCCTTTAAATGGCGAAGGGTCAGGCGTCTTACAATATTCATCGGGCGATCACCTCATCCCGCACGATCTTTCCGTCCTCAATCGCAATGATCCGATCGGCGGACAGCGCAATCTTTTCATCATGCGTGATGACAATGGTCGTCTGATGATACGTCCGATTAAAATAGCGAAGCTGCGAAATGATCTGACGGCTGTTTTCACTGTCCAAATTCCCGGTCGGTTCATCCGCCAACATCAGCGCGGGATTGCAAATCAGCGCCCGACCGATGCTGACGCGCTGCTGCTGACCGCCCGACAGCTGATTGGGCAGATGATTCAGCACACCGCCAAGTCCCAATTTTTCCGTCAGTTCTTCCATTTGAAATTTTGAGGGCTTTCTGCCGTCCAACAGCAGCGGCAGCTCCATATTTTCCTTCGCCGTCAAAATCGGAATTAAATTGTAAAACTGATAAATCAATCCGATCTGGCGGCGGCGAAAAATCGCCAGTGCCGTTTCGTCCAACGCCGAAATGTCCGTTTGATCGATCATAATGTTGCCGGCCGTCGGTCGATCCACGCCCCCCAAAATGTGCAGCAGTGTACTTTTGCCCGAACCGCTGGGTCCGATAATGGAGATAAATTCGCCCTTCTCCACACTGAACGATACATCGTCCAGCGCCTTCACACAGGTGTCCCCGCTGCCGTACACTTTGCTGACATGCTTTGCTTCCAACACAACCATCGTTATGCCCCTTCCTTTCCGTTGCACCGCACAAATGCTCCAAACGGCGCCAAAATGTTTTCATCTTTTGAAAACATTATACAGCGGCTCTCTTACACACCCGTGACAAATGTGTGACAATTTTGTCACACAATGGATTTATAAAAGCGAATTTCAAAACTTGTTCCCTGCCCCGGCCGGCTTTGCACCGTAATATCGCCTTTAAAGCGATTTATAATGGCCTTGGAAAGAGAAAGGCCGATGCCCACGCTTTCCGAGGACGCGTCCTTCCCGTGATAAAAACGCTCGAAAACATGCGGCAGATCCTCCGCGGCGATCCCGCAGCCCGTATCGGTAATCCGAACGCTTGTATAAAGCCCCGTCTGCGCGCCGACGACACGGATGGCGCCCCCTTTTTCGGTATGCTCCAAAC
>CAKRPM010000020.1 GCA_934378025.1 uncultured Eubacteriales bacterium
TTTATATCGGCGTTAAGGCCGGTATTTATCCGTCCTTGATCTTTTTGGGCGTCGGCGCGATGACCGATTTCGGCCCCATGCTTTCCAATCCGAAATCCTTTTTGTTGGGGGCTGCGGCGCAATTCGGTGTTTACTGTGCGTTGATCATGGCCATTTTGCTGGGATTCAGCGGCCCGGAGGGCGCGTCAATCGGTATTATCGGCGGTGCCGACGGACCGACGGCGATTTTCCTGACCAGTAAATTGGCACCGCACCTGTTGGGGGCGATCGCCATTGCGGCCTACTCGTATATGGCGCTGATTCCGTTAATTCAGCCGCCGCTGATGAAAATGCTGACCACCAAAAAAGAGCGTGAAATCAAAATGGATCAGCTGCGGGTAGTCAGCAAACGGGAAAAAATCGTTTTCCCGATTGTTGTTACCGTCTTTACGGTGCTGTTGCTGCCCAGCGTTGCGCCGTTGCTCGGCTGTTTGATGCTCGGAAATTTGTTCAGAGAGTGCGGTGTGTGCGACCGGTTGAGCGATACAGCGCAAAACGCGTTGATGAACATTGTTACAATCTTTTTGGGCATTTCCGTCGGTGCGACCACCGTCGGGGCGAATTTCTTAAAGCTTGAAACGCTTAAAATTATCGCCCTCGGTCTGATTGCGTTTGCCTTTTCTACGGTCGGCGGTCTGCTGATCGGCAAACTGATGTGCAAGCTCTCGGGCGGCAAGATCAATCCGTTAATCGGTTCTGCCGGCGTATCCGCCGTTCCGATGGCGGCCAGAGTTTCACAGGTGGAAGGGCAAAAGGCCAATCCGTCCAATTTCCTGCTGATGCATGCCATGGGACCCAACGTTGCGGGCGTTATCGGTTCTGCCGTTGCCGCAGGGTTCTTGTTGACAATTTTCGGATAATATAAAAATTAAAGAAAAATCCGCACCCCAAAAGGTGCGGATTTTTCAAGAGGTTTGGCAAAATGAATCGAAAAATGATCAAAGGAATTGCCGTTACATTGCTGGCGGGCACTTGCTGGGGCTTTTCGGGCACTTGCGGACAGTTCCTTTTTCAAAGCAAAAACATTCCCACGGATTTTATCACCTGCGTACGCATGCTGACAGCCGGATTGATTTTAACGGTGCTGCTGATCATCAAAGAGGGACGCGCGGGATTTTCCATTGTAAAAAACCGACGCGATATGCTTTTTTGCGTGTTGTTTGCCGTGGCCGGTGTGTTGTGCAGTCAATATACATATTTACAGGCCATTGCCTATTCCAATGCGGGTACGGGCACCATTTTGCAATATGTGGGGCCGGTGCTGATCATGCTGGCGGCCTGTTTGTTGGAGCGGCGCCGACCGAGCGGCAAAGAGGTTACGGCACTGCTGCTGGCCGTACTGGGCGTTTGGATTTCTGCAACGCACGGCGATTTTTCGAGCATGGCCATCAGCGGCAAGGCGCTTGCATGGGGCTTGGCCAGTGCCGTGGCGCTGGTTTTTTATACCATGGCGCCAGAGAAGATTATTCACCGTTATGGGAGTTTGCCGGTTACGGCATTTGCCATGTTGATCGGCGGGGCGGTCATGCTATGCTTCAGTCGGCCGTGGCGCTATCAGATTGCATGGGACGCGGGCACGATATTTGCCATGTTATTTATGATCGTGTTCGGCACGGCGGTGGCCTATACGATGTATTTGCAAGGGGTGAAGCTTCTCGGTTCGGTTAAGGGAAGTCTCTGCTCTTGTATTGAGCCGGTCAGCGCCACGTTGTTCGCCGCGCTTTGGCTGGATACAAAATTCGGCGCGGCCGAAATAATCGGCTTTGTGTGTATACTTTCCACGGTGGTTTTGCTGGCGCTGGACAAAGAAAAATAAAAATGTTCGCCTTTATCGGCGAACATTTTTTTATATCAAGGAGTAAAATGCGGCTGCTGCGGAGAAAAAATGATAAAAAATCAGATTTATTGCCGCAGGACTATTGACAATTGCATCCTATATTGTATAATTGTATACAGTTATACAATACGGAGGTGTACAGATGTTAGAAGTATCGGAGCATACGCATTTACTGGAACAAAAATCCTATAAGTACAGTCTACAGGATGTGGCCGATCCGAATTTGTATCGGGATATTTATCCGTACAATGAAATACCCAAGGTGCCGTTTAACCACCGTCGCGTGCCGATGGATATGCCGGAACATATTTATATTACCGACACATCGCTGCGGGACGGGCAGCAGTCGGTGGAGCCTTATTCTGTGGAGCAGATTGTGCAGCTTTATAAATTTTTGAATAAGTTGGGCGGTCCGAAGGGCATTATTCGGCAAACCGAATTTTTTGTATACAGCAAAAAAGATCGGAAAGCCTTGGAAAAGTGCATGGAATTGGGACTGAAATTTCCCGAGATCACCACGTGGATCCGTGCCAGCAAAAAGGATTTTGCCTTGGTGCGCGATCTCGGCATTAAAGAAACGGGGATTTTGGTCAGCGCTTCCGACTATCATATCTTTAAAAAGCTGAAGATGACGCGGGGCGAGGCCATGGAGCATTATTTGGCGGCCATCCGCGAGGCATTTGAGGCGGGCGTGGTACCGCGCTGTCATTTGGAGGATATTACGCGTGCGGATTTTTACGGCTTTGTGGTGCCGTTTGTCAACCGTGTAACGGAAATGAGCAAAGAGGCGGGCATACCGGTCAAAATCCGTGCTTGCGATACCATGGGGTACGGTGTGCCGTACAGTGAGGTGGCGCTGCCACGCAGTGTGCCGGGCATTATTTACGGATTGCGGCATTATGCGGATGTGCCCAGTGATATGCTGGAATGGCACGGCCACAATGATTTTTATAAGGCGGTGTCCAACGCCAGTGCCGCTTGGCTGTACGGTGCGGGCGCGGTCAACTGTTCATTGCTCGGCATCGGTGAACGTACCGGCAATATTCCGCTGGAGGCAATGGTGTTTGAATATGCTTCTCTGCGCGGAACGTTGGATGGAATGGATCCTACGGTGATTACGGAGATTGCCGAGTTTTTCCAAAAGGACATTGGGTATAAAATTCCGAGCATGACGCCGTATGTCGGTGAAAGCTTTAATGTTACCCGTGCGGGAATTCATGCGGACGGGTTGCTCAAGGACGACGAGATTTACAATATTTTCGATACCAAAACCATTTTAAACCGTGCGCCTTCGGTTATGATTGGGAAATCCTCCGGGCTTGCGGGCATTGCATACTGGATCAATCAGCATTATCAGCTGGAAGGAGCGGCAATGCTGGATAAAAAAGATCCGTTGGTGGTTCGCTTGAAGGATTGGATCGACCGTGAGTATGAGGACGGACGGCAAACGTCACTGTCCAACGCAGAGCTGGAAAATAAGGTGAAGGAGTTGTCCGACGGCGCTTTTGTCGGCGAACGTGACTGATATGGAAAGAAAGCAAAGCATTTCTTTGGCGGATCGCGTGTTTGAACAATTGGAGGGCGAAATTTTAAGCGGACGGTACGAAACCGGAACGGTGTTAACCGAGCTTGCCCTTAGTCAAGCGTTGGGCGTCAGCCGAACGCCGGTGCGCGAAGCGGTGCGCAGACTGGAGCAAGAGGGTCTGCTGGTTGAATCGGGCAAGGGTGTGCGCGTTGTCGGCGTCAGCAAAAAAGATCTGGAAGATATTTATGAAATCCGCGCTCGAATTGAGGGGCTGGCGGCACGGCGTGCCGCCGCCTATATGCAAACGGCGCAGCTGCAGAAATTGCAGGAGGTGCTGGATTTGCAGGCGTTTTATACCGAAAAAAACGACGCGGCACATATTCGAAATATGGACAGTGCGTTTCATGAGGCAATTTATGAAAACTGCGGCAGCCCTGTTTTGCGGGATATGCTGTCCTCACTGCACAGGCGGGTGCAGCGGTACCGCAAGGAAAGCGTGACCGACGCGGCGCGTGCAAAATGCGCGGCGGCGGAACACCGTGCCATTTTGGAGGCAATCGCTTCGCATGACGGGGCGCTGGCCGATCGCCTAAGCGTACAGCACATTCAAAATGCCAAAAAACATATTTTAGATAAGGAGTAACGAATATGGGACTAACAATTGCACAGAAAATCATCAAAGCTCACTTGGTTTCCGGCGATATGACGCCGGGCAGTGAAATCGCTTTGAAAATTGATCAGACATTGACGCAAGACGCGACCGGAACAATGGCGTATCTTGAATTTGAAACCATGGGACTTGATCGTGTACGGACCGAAAAAAGTGTGGCGTATATCGATCACAACACGCTGCAATCCGGCTTTGAGAACGCGGATGATCACCGATACATTCAGACGGTTTGCCGCAAGCACGGGATTTATTTTTCCCGTCCCGGCAACGGCATTTGCCATCAGGTACATCTGGAGCGGTTCGGCAAACCCGGCAAAACCCTGATCGGTTCGGACTCTCATACGCCTACCGGCGGCGGAATCGGCATGCTGGCTATGGGCGCCGGCGGTTTGGACGTCGCCGTGGCCATGGGCGGCGGCGCCTATTATATCACGATGCCGAAAATGTACAAAGTGGAATTGAAAGGGAAACTGGCTCCTTATGTAACGGCCAAGGATATCTCGCTGGAAATTCTGCGCCTGCTTTCCGTAAAAGGCGGCGTGGGCGCCATTATCGAATGGGGCGGCGAGGGCATTAAAGATTTGAGCGTACCGCAAAGAGCCACGATTACCAACATGGGCACGGAATTGGGGGCGACAACCTCGATTTTCCCGTCGGATGAGGTAACGCGCGCATTTTTGGAAGCACAGGGAAGAGGCGAGGATTTTATCCCGCTGACCAGTGATGAGGACGCGGAGTATGATAGAGTTATCGAAATTGATTTGGACGAACTTTGCCCCCTGATCGCCTGTCCTCATTCCCCCGATAATGTTGTGCGGGTGGATCAACTGAAAGGAACCAAGGTGCAACAGGTTTGTATCGGCAGCTGCACCAATTCTTCGTTGTCCGATATGTTAATGGTGGCGGCCATGCTGAAGGGCAAGACCATTGATCCCTCGGTCAGCCTGTCGGTATCGCCCGGTTCCAAGCAGGTGCTGACCATGCTGGCCGACTGCGGAGCGCTGAGCGATATTATCGCCGCGGGCGCCAGAGTGTTGGAGTGTGCCTGCGGACCATGTATCGGCATGGGCTTTTCGCCGGAAAGCGCCGGCGTATCGCTTAGAACCTTTAACCGTAATTTTGAGGGGAGAAGCGGCACGGCAGACGCCAAGGTTTACCTGGTTTCGCCCGAAACCGCGGTCGCGGCGGCACTGACCGGGTATATCACCGATCCCAGAACGCTGGGCGACGCACCGAAAATTCATTTACCGAAAACCTTTACCATCAATGATACGGCCGTTTTGGCCCCCGCAACCGAGGCGGAAGCACCCGAGGTTCAGGTGGTGCGCGGCCCGAATATTAAGCCGTTCCCGGACAGCAAACCCCTGACCGACACGATTGAAGCACCGTTGATTTTGAAAGTCGGCGATAACATTACCACCGATCATATTATGCCGGCCGGTGCGAAAATTCTCCCGTATCGATCCAATATTCCCCATTTGTCGCAGTTCTGCTTTGCCGTGTGTGATACAACCTTCCCCGAGCGGGCCAAGGCGGCGGGACAGAGCATTGTTGTGGGCGGCAGCAATTACGGGCAAGGCTCTTCCCGTGAGCATGCGGCGTTGGTTCCGCTGTATTTGGGTGTGCGCGTGGTGATTGCCAAGAGCTTTGCACGGATTCATGCGGCGAACCTGATCAATGCCGGCATTATGCCGCTGACCTTTGCCAACGCGGACGATTACGACTTGCTGGCTCAAGGGGACGCATTGAAGTTAAGCGATATTTTTGCGGGCTTGGACGCGGGCGAAATCATTTTACATAACGGAAAACACAATATAAAGCTGGTGGCCGAATTTACCCGGCGGCAAAAGGAAATTTTAAAAGCGGGCGGTTTGTTGAAATATACCGTGAAAGGGGATCAATAAGGATGCAAGAGTATATTGATAAAGCGGTGCAGCAGTTTAAAGACTTGCTGACGGAGCAGCTGGAACGGGAAAATAAAATGGAGGCAGGATCGTCTGCGGTTGATTTTTCCAAAAAGGAACAGATTACCATTGGGTTAATCGACGGCGACGGCATCGGTCCGTTGATTATGGCGCAGACCGAGCGGGTGCTGCAGGCACTGCTTTCCAAAGAAATCAAAAGCGGTAAAATTATTTTGAAAAAAATTGAGGGCTTGACCATTGAAAATCGGCTGGCCTTGGGGCAGGCGGTTCCTGCCGACACGCTTGCGCAAATCAAAACCTGCGATGTACTGCTGAAAGGACCGACGGCAACGCCTAAGGGCGGCACAATGGAAAGCGCCAATGTTACACTGCGGCGGGAGCTTGATTTGTTTGCCAACGTCCGTCCGGTAAGCGTCCCCAAAGAGCAAATCGACTGGACATTTTTCCGGGAAAATACCGAGGGGGAATACGTCCTGGGTTCTCGCGGCATCGAGCTGCCGGGCAAGCTTTCCATGGATTTTAAGGTAACGACTGAGGCCGGAACGCGCCGCATCGCCCGCGCTGCCTTTGAATTTGCCAAGAATAACGGCAAAAAAAATGTGGCCATTGTAACCAAGGCCAACATTATGAAGAAAACAGACGGGAATTTTACACGGATTTGTCATGAGGTGGCGTCTGAATATCCGGGCATTACCGCCGAGGATTGGTATATTGATATTATGACGGCCAATTTGGTGAATCCCGCAATCCGAAACCAATTTGAAGTTTTCGTTTTGCCGAATTTGTACGGAGATATCATTACCGATGAAGCAGCGCAGATTCAGGGCGGCGTCGGAACGGCGGGCAGCGCCAATATCGGCGATCGTTATGCAATGTTTGAGGCAATTCACGGTACGGCTCCCCGTATGCTGGAGGAGGGATTGGGCGCGTATGCCAATCCCGCGTCTTTGATGAAGGCTGCGCAAATGATGCTGGGGCACATCGGCTTGTCGGCTGCCGCCGATCGACTTTCGGCGGCCTTGACGCGCTGCAATGATACAGAGCGCAAGGTGGTTATGACCGGCGATCAAAGCGGGGCCACCGGTGAGCAGTTTACCGATTATTTGCTGTCGGTATTGTAAAAAATATATAATGGGGCGTTTGTAAAAAAACATTTTCCCTTTAAAGCGGAATCATCCCGTCAAAGCCATGGCTTTGACGGGATGATTTTTACTTTTTCGGAGTTTTTTTACGGGTTTAATTTGTTGTCCTTTGGGGAGGACAACCATAACCTTGAGGGAGAGAACTTTACCATGCGGTTATCGAGTGGACCGTTTTTTGGTGAACCACAATATTGCAGTTACGCCGCCGCTGACCACTACCACGCCGCCCAGCGTAATCCATAGCCACAACAGCGAGCCGACAGGCTCATTTTCCGGCCCGTCGATGATCCCCGCGTTTGGATTGCTTGGTCGAGCATTGTCCGCTTGCGCGTTGGCAGATGCCATGGCAGACCCCACGTCCTGATCGGACGAGGCCGGTTGCTTTTGCAAAGAGGGTTCGTTTTTTACCTGAATGTTCGGTGTTATGCTGCCTTGAGTTGAAGAGGAAATGCTTCCATAACGGATCATTTCCGGATGCTCTTTTATCAGCTTTTGCCAGACTTCAATTGCTTTTTGATAGGCTTGTTGATAGGCATTCAGAAATTTTATGACTTGATCGGTTTTAATGACATGCCCGTCCAGCAGCGTCCCGTATTCTTTTAAAAATTCGGTATAGCCGGTGTTTTGAGCAAATCTCTCTTCATGAAACGGGATATAAATAAAGTCGGTTTGTTGGTTTTTTTCTGCCAACAAAAAATACATTTCGTTAAACATACCCCATTGCAACGGCGTGTATCCTTCAAGGCCTAAGGATGAAAGCTTGGCTTTGGCACTTTCCTCATTCACAATAAACGCACATTCTCGAAGAACATGTGTAAATCTGGAATTAAAGGGAGCATAATACGCGCCTTCATTTGAAACTGCAAGAAAACAATCGGTTTCAAGTCCGTCGTAAAAAGTCGGCACATGGAGTTTGGCAACCGACAGATTTTCTTTCATATAACTTTTTTTGTCGGCAGCCGCCATAAATCCGCTGATGGTTTCGATGGACCAGCGGTATTCCGCAACCGCTTTTTCCATGTTAAAGCTCACCAGTGACGCGTCTTTTTCCTCGTCCTGTTTGATGATTTTTCCGTCTTTGGTGGGCAGTTCCATAGGATTCAGGTTGTATAACGAATACTTCTTAGCAAATTGAAGGTTTTTCTCCTTTTCCAGGTAATCGTTCAGCCGATCATCGGTATACTGATAGTAGTATGAACTTTCGGCGGCAAAGGTGCGCAGCGGCAGCAAGGAAAACACGGCCAGCAGCATAATTATAAAAGCACATTTCTTTTTCATAAAATTCCTCCTATTGCTGAAAGTTGGTCAGATGGTTTGCATATTCATTGTTGGCGGTAACGGTACCGCGCCAAGTGGCAGGCGAGCCTGTGATTTCATCCGTAAACTCTCTAAGGCTCGCATAGGAGATGAATCGTGGCGTACTGCCCTGATCGGGGCAAAGATACCAAATTATAAAGTAGCCCGGATAATGGTCGCCCCCTTCGCAGTCGACCCATTCAAACCCGATGGCGGTTACCATGTGGCCATCGCCGATTATCGGTCCTATACTCAAACAAATCGCGTCCTTAAGCAGGGCCCTAAGCATATATTTTTGGTTGAATACAAGACCCTCCCCTGCAATATAATCGTTACTATTGACCGAGCCGGAACGAAAATAGTTCGCAATCATCGCGGTTTCGTCAAGGCTTCCCGTTTGGTTTACAAGGCTGCCTTTAACCGCTTTAATGCCTTTATCAACAGTATATGCAGAATTGTCCCTCCCGTTGATGCCGACCATGTTTTTGGCCGCGTACGCCCAGCAACACTTGGAACGGCTGCCATCCGCCGGTTTACCGTAATAGACGGTGGAATGAATTTTCTTGGTGGTTTCAAAGCACCAAACGTCCCGATCGTTGGTTTGCGAGCTTGTGGCTGTGTAATACTGATTTACATAGTTTTCGGAACCCGAGGGACGGGAGGATACGGTCATGGTACCGTAAGAAGATACCGGAACGATTTTATACAGATTTTTTTGCCCGGTGCTGACCACCCAAAACCGTTGATAATTTTGATCAACATTATTTTCGAATGAAGCGGCGCGGTCGGCGTGCTCGCCGGAAGTGGCCATGGACATCCTCGATCTCAGTCCATATCCAACGACGGGGATAATGTGATAATACTGGCCGGAAGCGTTATAATGCAATTTAAAAACCATTTCGCGGCCTCCGGTCAGTTGGTACTGCTGCATTCGACTCCCTTTTCTTTCCTTATCGGTGGATAAATAGAGATTGTTGGAGGTGTTTCGAATATAGAACGTTTTTCCGTCCAGCTTAGCGCTTGATTTTTTGCTGAGCGATTTCCATTCCCCGGTGATTTTGCTGTAATGCAAAAATCCTCGTTTGTAGCGGCCGTTACTGTCGACTTTGTATTCAATAAAATTGTAGTCGCCCTCGGTTCGGATCAGCTTGACGCTTTCCTGACCCACAGACCCCATTACAGCGTATGTTGTGTTCGGCCCGTCATATACCGTTCCCGACAAAGAAGTTTGCTGTTTTAGGTTGGCAGGATTGGTTTCAGCCGTTACTTTGGCGGGCAGCAGCCTGGTGCTGCCGTTGTACACATTGTCCTCACAGAAATAACCGCGGTGCGATTTTCCGTTATACGTATAGCCGGCATAATAATAGTACCGCTTAATTGCTGAGCAATAACTTTTTTCCACCACCCATATATCGGTTCCGGAAGGTACAATTTCATTTTGGAAGCCCGTATTGGGATTTGGGCAACCGTATGACCAGGTATTGACCTTCAGGGATGATTTTTTGGGATTGGCAATGCTCATGGGTTCTACGGTATCATCGCTCGGTGTTTGCAAATCATCCTTTGAGTCGATGATATCATCCTCTTTTTCATCTGCTTGCAAAAATTGTTGTGTTGAGCTGTCAGTCGATATTTTTTCGGCAAATGAGGAAAAAATCATGGACTGTGTGAGCAACACAGCGCCGCATATCACGGCGAGAAGTTTGCCATTCATTTTCATTTCTCCTTTTCAGTTAATATTTTATAACGGAGCTACAAGAACATTTGAATCACCTTCCTTGCTTTTATTTGCACCCTCATTATATCGAAAATGGAAAAAGATGTAAACCACCTGAACGATTTTTAGTAGAAATAGACAAATCTGACGGAGAAAAGTTTGGGGAATCGTGTATTAAGCTGATTTTTCGCGCCTAAAAAGGCCTTTTTGGCCAAATGTTCCGAAAAACAAAAAACCATCCCGCCAAAGCCAACGCTTGCCGTGGCTTTAACGGGATGGTTTTACTTATTGAATTTCTGTTTTACAAAGAAGTTAGGCTTTCGGGCCGGCAGCTACCACTTCGTCGGACATGTGGGTGTATTTCTTGAAGTTCTCCACGAAGGATGCAGCCAGCTTTTTGGCAGTCGCCTCATAGGCGGCTTTATCTTCCCAGGTATTGGCGGTGATCAGCAGTTCGCTCGGAACGCCCTCGCAAGAGGTCGGGACATCCACGCCGAAATACGGATCTTTTACAAACTCGGCCTTGGCCAGCTCGCCGTTCAGCGCAGCCGTTACCATGGCGCGGGTGTATGCCAGTTTCATGCGTTTGCCGGTGCCGTTCCAGCCGGTGTTTACC
>CAKRPM010000021.1 GCA_934378025.1 uncultured Eubacteriales bacterium
GGCGACTGCCGATATGTGCAGGGATTTTATTTTTACCGTCCGATGAGTTCGGAGCAATTTGTAAGAGCCATTCAAAATAATGATATAAATGAAGGAGTTGGCAAAAATGAAGGTTAGCTTTTTAGGGTACAATCGCAGGGAAACGGATGATTATTTTAATTATCTAAATCAAAACAACGCACAGCTAAGCGAAGAACTGGAAACGCAGAAAGGCATGGTGGAGCAGCTGCAAAAAACCATTGCGGAGTATGAAAATCTGGATCGTTTAAACAAACAAGAGATCGAGTCGCTGCAGCAACAGGTGCAAAAAGCGCAGTCGCTGCAGGAGCGGTTGAACGATTACGAGCAACAGGTACAAAGCCTGAAAGAACAGGCACACGGTTATGAGCAGGATGTTGCCCGTTTGAAAGAGGAAATCGAGCAGCTGCGCCAAAAGGCGGAAAAGGGCGATCCGTTTGACAATGACAAGCTCGGCTTTATTTTTGCGGTGGCTTATCGGGATATGGAAAACAAAAATAAAGTGGTGAGCGCCAAAATCAAAGAATATGCCAATATGATGTTCGAACGTATGCGTATGTACCGCAGTGAGGTGGCGGATATCGTAAACTCGGTTACGCAGATGCAAAATCAGCAGCGTCAGGCGCTGGAACAGCTGTGCAATGATGCGACGGAGCGGTTGGAGGCACTGTCCGAAGCTTCCGGTCAGACCATCCGCGATATGGCGGAAATTGAAAACGGCCAAAACGGAATACTGCGTGAAATCGATTCTATGATTACCCAAACCATCAAGGCGGATGTGATTGAAGCACAGCCGCTGATATCCAAGGGCGATGAGTAAAATGCGCCCCCGAAAAGTCAAGTCTTTTCGGGGGCGTATTTTTATATCCGCACTAAAAATTTCCAAACCTTTTTTAGAGTGTTTTTTTCGCCTTCGGGATTGACAAGTCTGATATATTTTTTTACAATAATAATTAAATATGTACGGAATCGGGGAAGCACGGTATGAAGAAAATCCTGTTTGTTTGTCACGGCAATATTTGCCGAAGTCCGATGGCGGAATATGTGATGAAATTTTTGGTGGAAAAAGCGGGGCTGACGCCGCAATTTTTGATTGCCTCCGCGGCCACAAGTACCGAGGAAATCGGAAACGGGGTTTATCCGCCGGTTCGTCGGCTTTTGTCGGCGCATGGCATTGATTGTTCGGGGCATGTCGCCCGTCAGCTGAAAGCAGATGATTTTTCAAAATTTGATCTTCTGATCGGAATGGATCACGCCAATGTCGGCAATATGCGCCGCTTATGCGCGGGCGCGGCGGAGAAAATTCACTTGCTTTCGGAGTATACCGATCATCCGGGTAGCGAGGTGGCAGATCCGTGGTACACCCGCGATTTCGAACAAACCTGGCAGGACGTTTGGCAAGGATGCACGGGGTTGCTTTCTGCCGAAAGAAAAGGAGATGAGACGGCATGAAATTTTGTGAGAAACTCAATCACCTCATCATGGAAATCGATTGTACGGCAAAGGAAATTTGTCAGTCGGCGGGCATTTCGGCCGCGACGCTCAGCCGCTATCGTATGGGCGAGCGTACGCCGGAATCCGATACGGAGATATTCGGTCAACTGGTGGAGGCACTTTCAACCATTTCTGCCGCACACGGGAGCGCCCTGTCGGCAGAGGAAATTCGAGCGGAGCTTGAAGCGTGCAGCGATGTCGCCACCGTAAATCGAGAGCAGCTGCGTGCAAATTTTGCAACGCTGACGGATGCAATGGATATCAGCATTTCTCAAATCAGTAAATACGTCAGCTATGACGTTTCAACCATTTTTCGGATACGAAGCGGTTCCAGACAACCCTCCGATCCTGTCAAGTTTGCCACCGGCGTTGCCGAATGTGTGGCGGCGGAATGTGAAACGCAAATCGAACAGCTGGCCGAAGTGCTGGGATGCGAGGTACAGAAGCTTTCGGACTTTCCCGCTCGTTTTTCACAAATCGAAAGTTGGCTGCTTTCCGGCCGGGCACGCCCGCAAAAAAGTGTTTCCGACTTTTTGAAAAAGTTAAACGAATTTGATTTAAACGAATATATCAAGGCCATTCATTTTGATGAAATGAAAGTGCCGACGGTGCCGTTTCAGTTTGCCAAAGCGAAAAGCTATTTCGGTTTGCCGGCCATGATGGCCAGTGAAATTGACTTTTTAAAAGCGACCGTTCTTTCAAAGTCTGCCGAATCCGTCATCATGTACAGCGATATGCCTATGGAGCAAATGGCCAAGGATCCCGAGTTCCCCAAAAAATGGATGTACGGTATGGCATTGATGCTGAAAAAGGGGTTGCGCCTGTATATGATTCACAATGTCGATCGTCCGTTTTCCGAAATGATGCTGGGACTGGAAAGCTATATTCCCATGTACATGACCGGTCAAATTTCTCCTTATTATTTAAAAGGCGTGCAAAACAATTCTTTTTTGCATCTTTTGAAAGTATCGGGCGCCGCGGCGCTGAGCGGTCAGGCAATTGCGGGCTATCATGAAGAGGGTAAATATTACCTGACGCAAAAAAAGGATGAAATTGCCTACTATCGTAAAGAGGCGCGAAGATTGCTGGGCAACGCCGTGCCCCTGATGGAGATTTACGACGAGAGCAGAAGCAGCGCGCTGAACAAATTTTTGACTGCCGATATTACGGTAAAAGGAAATCGCCGTGCCGTGCTTTCCGCTCCGCCGCTTTATACGATGGAGCCGACGTTGCTGCGTGAAATCACGCAGGCTTTGCCGCCCGAGGAACAGCAAGCCATTTTAAATTTTGCCGATCGTCAGCGGACGTGGGCGCTTGCAATTTTGGAAAATGACTGCATTGAAGAGGATGTGCCGAAATTCACAAGGGAGAGCTTTGCACAGGCCAAGCCCAAGCTTTTGTTGTCGGGAATGTTTTTTCAAAGCGATGTGTTTTATACCTATGAAACCTACCAAAAGCATTTGGAACAAACGGAAGCGTTTGCCAAGGCGCATAAAAACTATACGCTCAAGCAAACGTCTGAGCATCCCTTCGATAATTTGCAGATTTTGTGGCATGAGGGGAAGTGGGCCATGGTTTCCAAAGGAAAAAGCCCGGCCATTCATTTTGTCATTCATCATGCAAGAATGTGCGCGGCTATTGAAAACTTTTTTCCCCCGATTGTTGAAACATAAAAAAATGACGACATTTTGTCGTCATTTTTTAAGTGTGCGCAGATAGATTTTTTTGGCATCGCTGATCCGTCGGCTTTCAAGCGCTTTTTGGATCGCTTTGTTATGCGTCCGGTGCGGCAAAAGCCCCTGAATAAAAATCGGAATGGTATGCTCAAATTGTTTGGCCAGCGCAGTGGCAAAATACCAGGCAACCATCATATTGATATAGTATTCGTCGCTTTGTTTGGCGGCGATTTTATATAATTGTTCGGGCATAAAATACGGATCGTCCAAAAAGTATTTCATGCGCATACCGATGGCAAAACGCACCGTGTAGGTATACCCGCTTTTCAGCCATTCGTCCAGCTTTTCGGAAAGTCTGGAAAGGTTTTTGGCGAAAATTTTGGGGGAAAGCATGTCACAGGTGGCCCAATTGTCGATATACGGCAAAAAAACCTCCAGCCTTCGAAGCAGCGTCGGATAATCTTTGATCAGTTCCAGCAGGCAGGCGTGCAGATTGTTTTCTTCATAATATCGGTGCGGCAGGCAATTTAAAAACGCTTCCGCTTCCGGCGTTTGAAAAATACTTTTGGCCAATAAACGAATTTCCGGCGTTCGAACGCCGATGATGCGCGCCGGATCCAGCGTGGGAACCAGCTTTTGATGGAACTGTTTGTAATTTACATCCTGTAAAGCAAACAGAGCTGAGCAAATGTCCGTATTCATTTTTCATCCTCCCATTTTAGGAAATGCGGCAAGTTCATTTAAACCTGCCGCATTTATGGCGCACCCGATTGGAGTCGAACCAACGGCCTCAAGAGTCGGAGTCTTGCGCTCTATCCAGCTGAGCTACGGGCGCCTATGTCGCTTATTATAGTATAAAAATGAAAAATAGACAAGCCTTTTTTGAAAAATATTTTTAAAAAATCAAAATGTCCTTGGAAAAGCGCTTTTCATGTGATACAATATTTACTGTGATTATCGGCGAAAAGAGGGGGCGTCTTATGGAACAACAAAATGCTGTTCGTTTAACCGATTTAATTAAAACGTTGAGTTTTGAGACACTGTACCTGCCGGAAAACGTCGAAGACATATTGGTTTATTCCAATGACGTTAACCGTCCCGGGTTGCAGCTGGCGGGATTTTTCGATTATTTCGACCGCAACCGTATGCAAATTATGGGCAAGGTCGAGTTTAGCTATTTGGAGGGCATGACCAGCGAGCAACGCCGTGAGGCGATTGATCGGCTTTTTGAATTTAAGTTTCCGGCGTTGATTATTACCAGAGGGCTGGAGCCGTATCCCGAAATTTTGGAAAATGCCGAAAAGTTCAAGCTTCCGGTGCTGCGCACGCATGCGCATACTTCGGAATTGATCACGGAACTGATTCCGTATTTGAACACTTATCTCGGGCAGCGCATTACACGGCACGGCGTTTTGGTCGAACTGTACGGTGAGGGCATTTTGCTGACCGGGGAGAGCGGCGTGGGAAAAAGCGAAACGGCCATGGAGCTGATCAAACGCGGCCATCGTCTGATTGCGGACGACGCGGTGGAAATTGTAAAAATCAGCGCGGACCGCTTAACGGGAACGGCCCCCGATTTGATTCGTCATTTTATTGAATTGCGCGGTATCGGCGTGGTGAATGTACGGCATATTTTCGGTATCGGTGCCGTAAAGGATATCAGCAACATTGATATGGTGATCAATTTGGAGGCTTGGGATCGTTCAAAAACGTATGATCGATTGGGGCTGGACACCGAATATATGGATATTATGGATGTCAAATTGCCTTGCTTGACCATTCCGGTAAAGCCCGGCCGAAATTTAGCCATTATTATTGAAACCGCTGCAATGAATAACCGTCAAAAACGCATGGGTTACAATGCGGCGGAGGATCTTAACGAACGTTTGCAAAATTTATCAAAGGAATGAGGAGTAAAAAAATGTATTATATCGGAATTGATTTGGGCGGAACCAATATTGCAGCCGGTTTGGTGGATGAACACTATAAACTGGTGGATAAGGTCAGTAAGCCGACCAATGCCAAAGGCGGCGTTGAGCAAATCGTGGAGCGCATGGCGCAGGCGGCAAAAGAGGTTGTCGAAAAATGCGGCGTGAGTATGGACGACGTGGCTTGTATCGGCATCGGCTCTCCCGGCGTTGTGGACAATCAGAAAAAAGAGGTGGCCTTTGCCGCCAATCTCGGCTTTTTACACACGCCGGTGGTAAAAATGCTGGAAAAATATCTTCCGGGGAAAAAGATCTGCATCGGCAATGACGCGGATGTGGCGGCCTACGGCGAATATATGGCCGGCGCTGCCAAAGGCGTAAAGAATTGTATGACCATTACGCTGGGAACCGGCATCGGCGGCGGCCTGATTATCGACGGAAAAATCTATAACGGGTTTAACCATGCGGGCGGCGAGTTCGGACATATTGTGATCAATCAAAACGGCCGTCCCTGCACATGCGGCAGAAACGGTTGTTGGGAAGCCTATGCCTCGGTTACCGGTCTGATCAAAACCACCCAGGAAATGATGCAAAACCATCCGGAAAGCAAGATGTGGGAAATTGCGGGCGGCAAGCTGGAAAATGTCAACGGACTGACTTCTTTTGACGCTATGCGCGCCGGCGATCCTGCGGGAAAAGAAGTTGTGGATATTTATATTAAAGCCGTGGCAGAGGGCTTGGTGGACGTCATCAATATCATGCAGCCGGAAGTGCTGTGCATCGGCGGCGGGATCTCCAAAGAGGGGGATACGCTGTTGCTGCCCATCCAAAAGATTGCCAACGAGCAAATGTTTGCCCGCCACTGTGATACGCATACGGAAATCCGTATTGCCAAGCTCGGTAATGACGCCGGGATTATCGGTGCGGCGCTGCTGGGAATGTAGTAGATGAAAAAAATGAAATTAACGGCGCCCTGCCTGTTCGGCCTGGAAAGCGTATTAAAGGATGAAATTTCCTTTCTCGGTTATTCGGTTATCGAGGTGACGGACGGTCGGGTGACTTTTGAGGGCGATTTCGAGGCGGTTGCCCGCTGCAATATGTTTTTACGCACGGCCGAGCGGGTGCTGATCGAGCTCGGCCGTTGGAGAGCGGAAAGTTTTGAAGCGCTTTTTGAAGGAGTGAAAAAACTGCCGCTGGAAAAATTCATCGGGCGGACGGACGCATTCCCCATAAAAGGCACCTGTCTCAAGAGCAAGCTTCATTCGGTTCCCGATTGCCAAAAAATTATTAAAAAAGCGGCGGTCAATGCCCTGGGCGCCGTATACGGAATTTCCCGTTTTGAAGAAAGCGGCGCGAGAGTGCAAATGCAGTTTATGATCTTTAAAGATACGGTGCATTTGTATTTGGATACAACGGGTGCCGCTTTGTATAAACGCGGATATCGTGCGTCTTCCAATGCCGCGCCGCTGCGGGAAACCATTGCGGCCGCCATGGTCAAGCTGTCCAGATACAGCGCGGGCATTGAATTTTATGATCCGATGTGCGGTTCGGGCACGATCGCCATTGAAGCGGCGATGAAAGCCGCGGATATTGCCCCCGGATTGGGGAGAAGGTTTGATTACGAGTATTGGGGCTGCATCCCCCGCGGGCTGGCGGCACGGGTGCGCACCGAGGCGCTGGAACGCCGCAAGGCACTCAGCGAGCCGATCGTATTTGCCTCGGACATTTCACCGGAGGCTGTGGAACTGACGCGGCATAACGCGGTACTGGCCGGGGTGAAAAAAGGCGTCTGGGCGGAGTGCGCCGACGTTGCCGATTTTGCGCCGCGTTCTCAGAAGGGGGTCATTGTGACCAATCCGCCGTACGGCGAACGTATGCTGGATAAGCAGCAAGCGGCGGCGCTTTATAAGGTGATGGGGCGCGCATTGTGGCATCCGGGTCATCGGTTGTATGTCATTGCGCCGGCCGAGGATGACTTTGAAAGCTTTTTTGCACATCCTGCGGATAAAAAGCGTAAAATTTATAACGGGATGCTGACCTGCAATATCTATCAGTATTTCAGAAAAAAATAATTTTTTTTTGAAAAAGGGTTGCATTTTCCAAAATATGTGATATTATAATTTTAGCACTCAGGTATTGCGAGTGCTAAAATTGTATTTTTATACTGGAGGTATTCTATATGAAGATCAAACCCCTTGCAGATCGTGTTGTCGTAAAGATGATCGAAGCGGAGGAAACCACCAAAAGCGGCCTGATTTTAACAGCGGCTGCAAAAGAGAAACCGCAGGTTGCCGAGGTTCTTGAGGTAGGACCGGGCGGCATGGTTGACGGTAAAGAAGTTAAAATGACGGTTAAGGTCGGTGATCGTGTGATTACCAGTAAGTACTCCGGTACGGAGATTAAGCTTGACGGTGAGGAATACATTATTGTTAAACAAGGCGACATTCTCGCTGTTGTAGAGTAGGGAGGAAATGATCATGGCAAAAGAGATTTTGTACGGAGAAGAAGCAAGAAAGGCTTTACAAAGAGGCGTTGATCAACTCGCGGACACGGTGAAAATTACGCTGGGCCCCAAGGGCAGAAACGTGGTATTGGACAGAAAATTCGGCAGTCCTTTGATTACCAACGACGGTGTGACCATCGCCAAGGATGTTGAACTGGAAGATCCTTTTGAAAATATGGGGGCCCAGCTGGTAAAAGAGGTTTCCACGAAAACCAATGATATCGCCGGCGACGGTACGACCACTGCAACCCTGCTGGCACAGGCAATGATTCGCGAAGGTATGAAAAACGTGGCGGCCGGTGCCAATCCGATGGTTTTGAAAAAAGGCATCAAAAAAGCGGTAGACGCCGCAGTTGAGGTCGTTGTGAAAAATTCCAAAAAGGTAAACGGCACAGAGGATATTGCCCGTGTTGCCACAATTTCCGCAGGCGACGCCACTATCGGCGGTTTGATTGCCGAGGCAATGGAAAAGGTTTCTTCCGACGGAGTTATTACGGTGGAAGAGTCTAAAACGGCCGAGACATACAGCGATGTGGTGGAAGGCATGCAGTTTGACCGCGGCTATATCACCCCGTATATGGTGACCGATACCGATAAAATGGAAGCGGTGGTTGACGACGCTTATCTGCTGATTACCGACAAAAAGATTTCCAATATTCAGGAAATTCTGCCGTTGTTGGAGCAGGTGATGCAATCGGGCAAAAAGCTGGTGATTATTGCCGAGGACATCGAGGGCGAGGCACTTGCCACCCTGATTGTAAACAAGATTCGCGGTACGTTCTCCTGCGTTGCCGTAAAAGCACCGGGATTCGGCGACAGAAGAAAAGAAATGCTGCAGGATATCGCCATATTGACCGGCGGTCAAGTGATTTCCGAAGAGCTTGGATATGAACTGAAAAATGCCACGGTGGATATGCTGGGTCATGCCGGACAGGTGAAGGTTCAAAAGGAAAACACGATTATTGTAAACGGTTACGGCGATTCTAACGCCATTAAAGATCGTGTTAACCAAATTCGTGCCGCAATTGAAAATACAACCTCTTCCTTTGATAAAGAAAAGCTGGAAGAGCGTCTTGCAAAACTGGCCGGCGGCGTTGCCGTTATTAAGGTCGGCGCTGCTACGGAAACCGAGATGAAAGAGCAAAAACTGCGCATTGAGGACGCTTTGGCCGCTACAAAAGCTGCGGTGGAAGAAGGCGTTGTAGCCGGCGGCGGCACCGCTTTGATCAAAACGATTGAAACCTTGGATAAACTGTATGTCGAGGCAGAGGGCGATGAGAAAACCGGTATTGATATTATTCGTAAAGCGGTGGAAGCCCCCATTCGCCAAATCGCGCAAAACAGCGGTTTGGAGGGCAGCGTAATCGTTGAAAATATCAAGAATAATAAGGATATTGATTACGGCTTTGATGCGTATAATGAAAAATACTGCAATATGTTTGACGCCGGTATTCTGGATCCGACCAAGGTGACCAGAACCGCCGTGCAAAATGCCGCCAGTGTGGCCGCCATGGTGCTGACCACAGAGAGCGTTGTGGCAGAAAAGAAAGATCCTGCCGCCGACGCTGCGGCCAATGCAGCCGCCATGGGTCAAATGGGCGGCGGCATGTATTAAATCGATGCCGAAAAGGGTTGAAGCAAATGCTTCAACCCTTTTTTATATGGCGATATCACAGAAAATCGGATGGATTTCCGATGAAAACGAAAAAAAGAGCCTGCCGTTTGGCAGGCCCCCGAATGATAAAATGATATCAGTGATTTTTTTTCAGGTTTTTCAGTCCGTCCGCGATAATTCGTTCGGTTAAAACGCTCATTTGTTCGGGCGTTTCCGGCATGCCTTTAAACAACCATTCTTTAAACAGCCCCAAGCATCCGGAAACCATAAAGGAGTAATAATAATCGAAATCATTGGTTTCTCCCGTATGATAGATTTTCATATATTCCTGCAGACATTTAATGCGCACCAAGTTTTTCATGCGATCGACGAAAAGGGGATCGCCGTTGGGCCCCAACAGCGCCGTGCACATGTCGGCATTTTTGGCCATGTATTTGTAAAGCTCCACCACAATGGGAATTTCATCGTTGCTGAGCTCTTCGATACTGTGTGCGTTGACCAAATCATTAAATTCGGCAAACATATCATTTTCGATTTGCTCCACCATGTCGTAGATATCTTTATAATGAATATAGAAGGTACCTCGATTGATATCCACCAGATCCGCCAATTCCCGAACGGTGATATCTTTGACTCTTTTGGTTTTCATCAGTTGCGTCAGCCCCTGCCGCAGCAGTGCGCGCGTTTTACGGACACGTCGATCCATAACAATCCCTCGCTTTTTTGCCTGTTTTTGTACAAAGCAGACGTTTTGTGTTTATTATTCATCGGTTGAATTATCAATTGGCTATTGATAATTCAACCAAATATAGTATAATGTATTGTAGTTAAAAAGTCAACACTTTGTTCATTATTTGGAGGTCGATTTTTATGGTCCGCTTCGGAAAGGCGGTAGTCAAGTGCAAAATTCCCATTTTGATTATTTCAATTTTACTGCTGATCCCGTCGATCATCGGTATGGTAAGCACTCGAATCAACTACGATATGCTTTCCTATCTGCCGAGTGATATTGAGACGGTAACCGGCCAGGACATCTTGTTAAATGATTTTTCCAAGGGAGCGTTTTCCTTGGTCATGGTCGAGGATATGTCCGAAAAAGATGTTTCCGCACTGAAGAAAAAATTTGAGCAGGTCGATCATGTGGAAACGGTTCTTTGGTATGACAGCATTTTGGATACAACCATCCCCATGGAAATGCTGCCGCAAAAAATCAAGGATGCCTTTAACAACGGAGATACCACGGTAATGGCCATCTTCTTTGATACGTCCACCTCGGCGGACGCCACGATTGATGCCATTCATGATATTCGTGAAATCGCCGGCAAACAATGCTTGGTTTCGGGCATGTCGGCCGTGGTTACGGATTTGAAAGACTTGTGCGAAAAGGAAGAACCGATTTATGTCGGTCTGGCGGTGCTGTTTGCCACGATTGCCATGATGCTGCTTTTGGACAACTGGATTATTGCTTTTGTCTTTTTGCTGAGTATCGGCATGGCGATTTTGTATAACTT
>CAKRPM010000022.1 GCA_934378025.1 uncultured Eubacteriales bacterium
ATATTGAAGCGGCCAAACAAAGCGGTATGAACGCTCATCTTTTTACCGGCACGGACGATTACATCGCCGCGCTCGAGCGTCTCACCGGCCGACCGCTGGAATAAAAACATTGCACGAAAAACAAAAATCATCCCGTCGGCGCCGAAAAAAACGCAGCCGTTATGGGATGATTTTTATTTTTGCAAAAGAGTTTTTTGCATTGCGGCCAAACCTGCTCCGCCCCGGTATTTCGCTTTTTGGGGTACACAGCGATAAGCGGCAAAGTATTCCGCGCAAAACCGCCCCGCTGCATCTTCCCTGCACGCTTTATACACCAAGGCCGTTTGCTCCCCGCAAAAGCCCTCTGATAAAACACAAAAAACGTCCGAAAGAAAACTTTCGGACGTTTTTAATACTGATTTTATAATACGCAACGCAAAAAGTCTTTTGTGCGCTCTTCTTTCGGATTTTCAAAAATTTCCTTCGGCGTTCCCTGTTCAACAATTACGCCGTCCGCCATAAACAGCACACGATCTGCCACGTCCCGCGCGAACCCCATCTCATGCGTTACCACTACCATGGTCATTCCGCCGTCCGCCAGTTCCCGCATAACCTGCAGCACCTCGCCAACCATTTCGGGGTCCAGTGCGCTGGTCGGCTCGTCAAACAGCATAATGTCGGGATCCATGGCCAGGGCTCTGGCAATGGCCACCCGCTGCTTTTGCCCGCCGGAAAGCTGATGAGGATAATTGTCTGCTTTATCCGCCAGCCCCACACGCGTCAACAGTTCCATCGCCTTTTGGCGCGCCTGCTCCTTAGTCGCCTTGCCGAGCTCCACCGGAGCAAACATAACATTTTTCAAAACCGTCATGTGAGAAAACAGATTAAACTGTTGAAACACCATCCCGATATTTTCACGAACCCGATTGATATCGGTTTTTTTATCGGAAATTTCATAACCGTCCACGAAAATCTGCCCGGAGGTGGACTCCTCCAATCGGTTCAAACACCGTAAAATCGTTGATTTGCCGGAGCCGGACGGGCCGATCAAACAAACAACCTCGCCCTCCTGAACCTCCAAATCAATTCCCTTTAAAACCTCTAAATGATCAAAGGACTTATAAAGGTTTTTAACGCTCACTTTACTTTCCAACGTTAAGTCTCCTTTCTATTTGCCTGATCGCAAAGGACAGGATCGAAATTACAACCAAATAGGCAAGTCCGATCATAATATAGGTAGCAAACATCTTATAGGTGGAGTATGCATACTGTTGTCCCTGATAAACAATTTCCTGAAGAGAAATGGTCGAGGCGAGGGAAGAATCCTTCAGCGTTATGATAAACTGATTGCACAGTGAAGGAATACAAATCCGAAATGCCTGCGGCAAAATAACCTTTGCCATAGCGCGCGTCTTGGACAGGCCGAGGCTTCTCGCCGCCTCCATCTGACCCACGTCCACGGCATTGATCGCTCCGCGGAAAATTTCAGAAATGTACGCGCCCGCATTCAACGCCAACGTCACCGTGGCTGCCGCAAAGGCAGAAATTTTAAAGCCGCGGACGCCAATGGCGCTGATCAGCTGCGGAATACCGAAATAAATAATAAACAACTGCACGATAAACGGTGTGCCGCGAATCAGCCAAATGTAAAATTTCGAGATCCAGCTGATCGGTTTAATCTTCGATATTCCCATCAGACAGGACAGCAAGCCGATCACCAAGGCGATCAGCAGAGAAAGCACGGTTACCTGCGCCGTAACCCACATACCTTTCAGCAACAGCTCGCCGACCCGTGCAAAATCAAATCCCTCAAATAAACTCATATTTCTTCCTCAAACATAACTGCACGGCTTGACGATAAGTCAAGCCGTGCCGCAACTTTTTTCACAAACTATTTTGTGGCAATATACTTATCCAAAATCTCCTGATATTTGCCGTTTGCCTTCAAATTGGCAAGTCCCTTGTTGAACATTTCAACCAGTTCATCATTACCGGCGTCTTTCATAACCGCCAGTCCGTAAGACGAACCCTGCTCCATTTCGGTAACCATTTTCAGGCCGTTGCCCTGCGAAATGCCGTATCCCATAACCGGGTAATCCTCAAAGCAAGCGACAACCGTTCCGGTCTTGACCGCTTCGTACATAACGGCGCTGTTTTCCAAAACATCAATTTCAAAGGCATACTTGTCTTTAATGCTGTTGGCAAATTCCTGACCTTCCGTACCGGTTTTTACAGCAACCTTTTTCCCTTGCAGATCTGCATAGGATTTAATATCCGTATTGTTGGCAGCCACGGCCATTACAATTCCGGAATCATAATACGGATCGGTAAAATTATAGGTTTGTTTGCGCACCGGCGTAATGCTCATACCGGCAATTACAGCGTCCGCCTGGCTGGTTTCCAGCGCCGTAACGGCCGCGTTAAATCCAAGTGATTTCAGTTCGTATTTAAAGCCCTGATCCTCGGAAATCGCCTTGATCAAATCAACATCGATGCCCACAAAGTCGCCGTTGCTGTCTGTAAACTCAAACGGTGCAAACGTCGTATCGGTGGCAATGGTGTACACCTTTTCACCGCTCTTGCCGCAGGCGGCAAGCGAGGCAATCATCATCAGGCACGCCAATGCCGCAACAATTCTTTTAATTGTTTTCTTCATAAAAATCTCCTCCGTTTTATGTAATGAATTCTTTTCATGCAGGTTTTTTCTCCTACCGAAACGCAGGTGACAGCGAAAAGATGCCGACTGCGAGGGTATTTTCCGATTTTCAAACCTTTATACGGATATTATAGCATATTTTCCCTTTTCTGTCAATGCACCGATCCCATCGGGCGGCACTCCGTCCGTCACATACTCCTGCACCCAAAGATTTTATCACAAAACGAGCATAAAGTCAATAAAATGAACTTTTTTCAAAATATTATTAAGATTATAAGTTTTTTTGGTAATTTTTGTCTTATTACCGCACATTTTGTTTTATTTTCTTAAGAACACTTAAAAAATGAAAAAACGTTCGCCGCAGTCAAACGACCGAGGACGAACGCTTTTTCTATATGTGTATCAAATGGAGAGCAAAAATTATTTTACATTGCCGGTTGCAACAATGTCCACGCCGGTTCCCAAAATGTTGGGAATCAGCACATCGCCGCACTGAACCGGTGCTTTTACATGCAGTGCATGAATTTCTTTCATGCAATCCATGACCTTTTCTTTCGGCAGAGGCTTCGCGCTGCGTACAGCCACCAAAATGCTGTCGCCGCCCTCTACCAAAACCGTAGAAGTCAGTGTTCTGACCGGTGCGGTAAACTCCGCCTCGGCATACGCCTTGCCGCGCGGGCAGGTATATCCCTCTATGGAGGTGATATTTTTCTTTTCATCACCGACTACGTGGATGGTGCAGCCGGTGGGGCAAACGGTACAAATGATATCTTTTTCCATGGTTTACGCCTCCGTAACTTCAATCGTTAAAGATTTAATCCCCTTGGGGTTGACAGAAACTTTTTCAATTTCACCCGGATTTACCTTAATGGCTTTGCGGGTAAAGAGCACGTTGTCGCCGTCCTTGGCGGTAATTACAACGCCCTTCTTCGGTGCCAATACACGGAAATAGAAATTCACTTTTTCGTCAACGTTGGGGCTGACCTTCTGCGGGCAAACATAACGAACGTTTTCGCCGGTCACAACGGTAATTTCATCGCCGCCGCCCAGTGTACCTGCCGCGTATTTGGCAGCGGAAGCACCGGCAATGGCGCTTTCCGTGGAAACATTGTCGACCAAGTCGTTAACATGAACGACGTTGCCGCAGGCAAAAACGCTTTCCGTACTGGTCTGCATAAATTGGTTAACCGCCGGGCCGTTGGTGATGCGATTGATTTCAATGCTGGCCTTGCGGGTAATCTCGTTTTCGGGGATCAAGCCGACCGACAGCAACAACGTGTCGCACTCAAACAGCTGCTCCGTACCGGGAATGGGTTGCTTTTTATCGTCCACTTCAGCCACGACAACACCCTCTACACGATCGTTGCCTTTAATGTCGACAATCGTATGAGAAAGCATCAGCGGAATACCGAAATCGTCCAAGCATTGTACGCGGTTACGAGTCAAACCTGCCAAATAATCCTGCAGTTCCACCACTGCTTCCACTTTGGCGCCTTCCAGCGTCATTCTTCTGGCCATGATCATGCCGATATCGCCGGAACCCAAAATCACAACTTTTTTGCCGACCATTTCATTTTGACGGTTCATCAGTCTTTGTGCCGCACCGGCCGTATAAATACCGGCGGGACGGGTGCCCGGAATACAAATATTGGCACGTGTACGCTCTCTGCAGCCCATGGCCAAGACAATGGCACCGGCACTGATTTTGGTCACACCGTATTTGCTGTTGATGCAATAAACCTCTTTATCGCCGATTTCCAGCACCATGCTGTTCAGCAGCGTATCAACGCCGGCTTGCTCGGCTTCCTTGACAAAGCGACCGAAATATTCGGGACCGGTCAGTTCTTCTTTAAACAGTTTCAAACCAAAACCCGGATGGATGCATTGCTGCAAAATACCGCCCAGCTTTTCGTCTCTCTCAATAATCAGTACCTTCTCGGCACCGGCTTTTTTGGCCGCAACGGAGGCCGCGAGTCCGGCCGGACCGCCGCCGATTACGGCAACATCGCATTTAATTTCGTACATATCCTGCCCCTCCTTATTTCACTTTGCCGCAAATCATGTAGGAACGTTTGTTGTTCTTGCAAACCTGATTTGTCGGGATGTTGAGTTCGCGTGCAATGATCTCCAGCACCTTCGGGCCGCAGAAGCCGCCTTGGCAACGACCCATGCCGGCGCGCAAACGACGTTTTACAGCGTCCATGCTGCGGGCGGGGATGGGCGAGTGAATGGCGTCTACGATTTCACCCTCGGTAACCGTTTCGCAGCGGCAAACAATATTGCCGTACAACGGATTTTTCTGAATCAGTTTTTCCTGTTCCTCCAAGGGCAGCTCGTGGAAGCGGGCAATTCCCTTTCTCTTGGTAATGAAATTGTCTTTCCAGACCATCTCAAGACCCATATCTTTCAGCAGGTGGGCAACATACGTGCCGATGGAAACCGAGCAGGTCAGTCCGGTGGAACGAACGCCGGACAAATTGATATATCCGCCCAGATCCTCGTATGTATCAATATGAAGTCCTTCCGGATTACGGTTGGCACGCAAGCCGCTGTACTGTGTAATGGTGTCGCGGAATACAACGTTCGGGATCAGTTTGGAAACATCCTCACGAATGCTTGCAAGTCCCTCTGCATTGGTGGATTTATCAAATTTATCGGTCAAATTCTCCGCCGTAGGACCTACCAGCATATTTCCGTGCATGGTCGGCGTCATCAGCTTTCCTTTGGTCAGCTTTGTCGGAATGGGCAGTACGATATGATTGACCTTGCAGGAAGTGTTCTTATCCAAAATATAGAACTGGCCTTTTCTCGGATTTACATAGTAATCGTTTTTGCCCACCATGGCGGCAATGTCATCGCAGTGCAGTCCGGCAGCATTGATAATATAATCCGCCTCGATTTCTCCGGCCGTCGTTTTTGCGCCGACTACCTTTCCGTCCTTGGTGGTAATACCGGTCACTTCGGTTTCCAGCAAAAAGCGTGCGCCGTTGGCCACTGCATTTTCCGCCATGGCAACCACAAACAAAAACGGATCGATAATGCTCTCGCGCGGAATATAAAGTCCGCCCTTTACCTCAGGGTTCAGCTCGGGCTCCATCTCCAGCAATTGCTCGCGCGAACGGTACTCGATATCGTACACTCTGTTTTTCAGTGCTTTTTCCTTAATTGCGGGCAACTGTTCAAATTGCTCTTCGGTAATTGCCGGCAAAATCGCACCGATTCTGGAAAACGGAATATCCAAATCTTTACATAGCTGATCGTATCTCGGATTTGCCGCTACAACCAACTCACTCTCCAACGTACCGGGTGCGGCGTCATACCCCGTATGGATAATCGCGCTGTTGCTTTTGGAGCAATCTCCGCCGACATCATCGTTTTTATCTACGCAAATTACATCCAGATTGTACTTGGTAAGTTCTCTGGTAATGGCAGTGCCGACCGCCCCGGCGCCGATTACCAATACATCAGTTTTCAACATAATTACCTCCTGAATTCATACAATGTCAACATTATACATCACTTTGCCGAATAAGTCAATATAATCTACGCAGAAAATGTGTTGATTTTTCACTTTTTTTGTGGTAAAATAAAGCAAACTGTAAGGGGTGAGTAAATGCTGACAGATGCCAGACAAAAAATGATTGAAGCGATCGCCATGCGCGACGGGGAGGTCATTATCAGCCGCGTTGCCAAAGAGTTAAATGTTTCCATTGAAACCATACGTCGAGATATCAATGCTCTTTGCGCACGTAATATTCTGACAAAAGTGCACGGCGGCGCCGTGCCGGTCAACCTTCCGATTGCGGAAGCGTCCTACAACCAAAGAAAAAATACCAACAGTAAGCTGAAAAACAAGCTGGGGCAATACGCGGCGGACATGATTCAAAACAATCAGGTCGTGGCGCTGTCCACCGGTTCAACCATTGAGGCGGTCGCCATGCACATCAACGGCGTGCAGCACATCACCGCCATTACCAATTCTATCCCGATTTCCGAAATTTTGTGCGAATCCAACGGGCGTAACGGTTTTAACGGAAAAGTGATTTTGCTGGGCGGACGGGTCAATTTAACCGAGCATTTAACGTATGGTCCCGCCGTAAACGAGCAGGCCGACCGTTACTATGCCGATATTTTGTTTGTCAGCGCCGGTGCCGTTAATGAAACCGGCTTGATGAGCACGGGGCCGGATGAGGGCGCCGTCAGCACCAAAATGATTGCCTGTGCCGGCAAAAAGGTATTGGTCATCGAAAGCAAAAAGCTCAGCAAACGCAGCGTTTACCGCTTTGCCACGCTGGAAGATATCGATATGGTTATCACCGACGACACACATGAAATTAATGCGGAGCTGTACAAAGCATTTACAACCGCCGGCATTGAAGTTCATATTGTAAAATGATTTTTTAAAAGAGAGCCCGGTTTCAACCGGGTTCTTTTTTATTACAAATAGGAAGAAAGCACATAAAATCGCCGTATGAGATGTCCGAATTTTGCAAAAATCAAGGTGCGTTTGAATATGATATCTTAAAAAATGAACACTTTTACGACTTTTTATTTTTCGCAAGAACTGCTACACTGGTATCATCAAAACGGTACATTACCGAAAGCAGGAGGACATTATGGAACGATTGATAAAAGCATCAAAAATCACCCCGAAGCGTGCCGATCAAATTCACGACAGCAGACTGGGCATCGGCTTTGAAAAGCTGGACCGAGGATTGTTCGATCCCGAAAAAGCATACGATAAGGTGGCCGCGCTCGGCGTTAAATGGGTGCGCATCCAATCCGGCTGGATGCGTACGGAAAAAGAAAAAGGCGTCTATGATTTTGCGTGGCTGGACGATATTGTAGACAATCTGCTTTCCCGCGGGCTGCGCCCCTGGATGAACGTCGTATACGGCAATCCGCTGTATACAAAATTCGCCGCCCCTTATTTCGGCGCGGTTGGTTGCCCGCCGGTGGATACCGAGGAGGAGCGGATCGGCTGGCACAACTACTGCATGGCTCTGTCCGAGCACTTTGCCGGGCGGGTTGAGTATTTTGAAATTTGGAACGAGCCCGATCTGGCCTACTCCTGGCGGCATGAAAACACCGTTGTGGACACCACGGGCACGCCCAACGGCACGGAATACGGTCAATTCGTAATTGCCAGTGCCAAAGCGCTCAAGGCAGGCAACAAAGAGGCCAAGGTCATCGGTTTCGCATTGGGACACCCGAGAGATCTGGCATTTCCCGCCGCCGCTCTGGAAACCGGCATGACCGACTACATCGATGCTGCCAGCTATCATATCTATACCCTGGACAATCAGGATCGGATTGACCTGTTCAATGCCTTTGCCCGTTTGGTTCATCAGTACAATCCGAATATTGAAATTATCCAAGGCGAAAGCGGCACGCAAAGCGATCCCCGCGGTGCCGGCGCACTGAGATGGCGCAAATGGACGCCCGAAAAGCAAATGAAATTTTTGCTGCGTCTGATGGTCACCCACCTCTCGCAAGACAATAAATTTGTTTCTTATTTTTCGGCAATGGACATGGTGGAAGCACTGCACGGAACGCTTGACGACACGGCCAGCATGCGCGATTTCGGCTATTTCGGCGTAATCGGCGCCAGCTTTGACGAAAACGGCGTTGCCAACGGCGATTATTATGAAAAGCCCTCCTACTTTGCGCTGCAAACATTGTGCACATTATTTGCGGAGGACGCAAAACCCGCGCCGCTTTCCTACTATTTCCGCAGTGAACCCTGTAAATATATCGGCGGGTTCGACTGCACGGAGCCGACCATGGAGAAATATACTTTCACACTTTCGGACGGCAAAAAAGCACTGTGCTACTGGAACAATGTCGACATTCTGCGCGCCACCTATGAGGGCGTTGCCTCCGTGGAAATTGCCACGAAAGAAGTTCCTCAGCTGATCGACCTTGCGGACGGTACGATTTACGATTTGCCCGAAGACATGATTGAAAAAACCGAAGCCACCGTCATCCTGCACCACATTCCCATCCGCGACTATCCGCTGATGCTCACTTGGAAATAATCTAGAAAAATACCGGCGCTCCGAAACGGAGCGCCGGTATTTTTTATACTTCCGGGGCGTCGCCCCGAATTCGATCGGGCAACCCCTTCGGACAAAGCACGCCGGAAATGTTATTGGCCCAACACAAATTATTATAATACAGTTTATTCAGTTTTTCACAGGTGCAAAGCAGATACGCCTTCTCGGAATATTCGATCATATAACGCCGAACGGCGTTTTCCTCTGCGGAAATATCGGTAATTCTTCCGTCGTCCGCCAATCCGCGGCAGGAGAAAAAGCAAATATCTGCATTATATCTTTTAATGGTTTCGATGGCATCCGTTTCCGAAAAAGCAAGTGATGAATTGATGACTTTGCCGCCCGTACCGATACAGTTGATGTTATACTCGCTAAGCTTTGAAAGCGCCCGAATCCCGTTGGTCAGCACCACCAAATCCCGCTTTTCGCGCAACAGCGGAATGATCGTATACGCACTGGTAGAAGCGTCCAGAAAAACCGTATCTCCGTCATGAATCATCTGCGCCGCCACCGCGGCGATTTTTGCCTTTTCATCCGCTTGTTCAAATTCCCGAATTAAAAAGGGCACCTTAATCTCACTCAGCGCGGTTTCGTCCAACACGGCGCCCCCGTGCGTGCGCCGCAGCAGGCGCTGCCCAGCCAAATTGTTCAAGTCGCGCCGAATGGACGGCTCGCTGGCATACAGCTCCTTGGCAAGCTGTTTTACCGTGACGCATTTTTCCCGAATTACAATTTCCAAAATGGCCTTTTCGCGATCGGCATTCATAAAAATCTCCTCCCTTTTTACCACGCTCATCTACACTCCAAACGCCCGACGATTCCCCGAAATCGTGCAAAAATATGATCATTTGATCATTTTTTGCGGCGGCTGTTGATTAAATGATCACATAGTTGTATTATACCCCTATACGAAAAAAAGTCAATCCATGCAGCGAGGTTTTTACAGATATGTATGACTGTCATACCCATACCCAATTTTCCCATGATTCCGTCTGCCCGCCGAGCAAAAGCCTTGAAGCGGCAATTTCAAAGGGGTTGGACGGCTTTGCCCTGACCGACCACTGTGATATCGAATACTGCCTCGGGCAGGATATCAAAACGCCTATCCTGCAATCCGTCGCCGCCGCCCGCGCCCTTGACGAGCAGTCTTCCCTGACCGTGCTGAAAGGAATTGAAATCGGCGAAGCTTTATGGCATCCGTCACACGCCGAGGAGATGCTGCACAGCGCCGATTTTGACATTATTATCGGTTCGGTGCATGCCGTTCGGTACCAAAACCACACAATTCCCTTTGCCCAAATTGATTTTTCTGCCTTTTCGGAGGATGAAATCGACGCTTATTTAAAAACGTATTTTGAAGATTTGTTCGAAACCGTCGATGCTTTTGATTTTGACGTGCTGGCACATTTGACCTGCCCGCTTCGCTATATTTGCGGAAAGTTTTTCAGATCGGTAAACTTGGAGAAATATGCCGACGCTATCGCCGCCATACTGCGCCGCGTTATTGAGAAAAACATTGCCTTGGAGGTCAACACCTCATGCCTGGGCACCCCCTATTCCCGATTATTGCCGGAAGACGGCATTTTAAAAAATTATAAGCAATCGGGCGGGCAACTGATCACGCTGGGATCGGACGCGCACATCCCCCAAAATTTTGCCCACGGATTTCAAACGGCAGCGGCCGTTCTGCGGCAAATCGGATTTACACAAGCGTACTATTATAAAAATCGTACGCCCGTATCTTATTCATTGGAGGGAAAATAATGCAATATGATATTACGGCACTCGGCGAAATTTTAATTGATTTTACCCCGATCGGGCAAGATGATGCGGGCGATTTGATTTTGGCCCGCAAAGCCGGCGGCGCCCCGGTAAATGTACTGGCCACCGTGGCAAAATTCGGCGGAAAAGCCGCCTTCATCGGCAAAGTCGGGGACGACATTTTGGGGAAATTCTTGCGCCGCACCCTGCTCGAATACGGCATTTGCGACAAAGGGCTTCAGACCGATCGGACGCATAACACCACCC
>CAKRPM010000023.1 GCA_934378025.1 uncultured Eubacteriales bacterium
GAATGTGTTCCAGCGCGCAAAGATCTTTTAAACTCAGCGGATAGCCCCCTTCATAGGGAAGTCGGCACGGCTGTGCGCAGCGCCCGCGGTTTCCGCTGTTTTGCCCGATTACGGAAGAAAAATAACAGTGCCCGCTGTAGGACATGCACAGCGCGCCATGGACAAAAACTTCGATTTCAAGGTTGGTTTGACGGGTAATGGCCTCAATTTCTTTTAAAGAGAGCTCGCGCGCCAGTACCGCTCGGCAAAATCCGAGCTGCTCCAGCGCCCGCACGCCTTGCAGCGAATGAACCGCCATTTGCGTGGATGCGTGCAGCGGCAGATCGGGCACAAGACTTTTGGCCAAAAGCGCCACGGCCGGATCCTGCACAATGATTCCGTCCGCATGCAAATCAGCCAACTGAAAAAGCGCGTCCGTCACCTGAGATTGCTCTTTGTCAAACATCAGGGTATTAAGCGTGACATACAGTTTCACACCTGTTTCACTGCACAGCCGGCGCGCCTGCCGCAGCGCCGGTAAATCAAAATTTTCCGCACCGGCACGCGCAGAAAGCGTTTTCATCCCTAAATATACCGCGTCGGCGCCCGCCGCCACGGCGGCGCGCAGACATTCGGCATTTCCCGCAGGGCTCAGCAGTTCGTACATCGTTACAGGGTTTCCTGCCCGTTCTCTTCCAGCTTGTCCAACCGACGGCGCAGCAAAGCGTTGTTTTTGCGCATCTCTTCCAACTCGATTTTTAAGGACGAGGTTTGATCAAGATAGCAGCGAATTTCCTCGCGCATCCGATTCAGCGTGCTTTTATTTTTCTCGTTTTCGTCGCATAAATCCATGCAGGTTAAAATGGCTGCCATGGGCAAAGTCATTTTGGTGCCGGATTGCAGCAGGGCGCGAATACGCGCGTCGACAATTGCGGCCAGCTCCAGCGTATATTCTCTGGATTCTTCCGTTAAAATAACCGACTCACTGCCGGCGATGGAAATGATGATTTTATTTTTTGCCATTTTCCAAAACTCCCTTCGGACATAATACTCTAATTTATTATATAAAATTTTACTATATAATGCAATATTTTCTTTTAAATTTATAGAAATAAAAAACGCGCCCGCGGGCGCGTTTGAAAAGTTGTTTATAAAATCAATTCATAAATGTCCACATCCAGTATCCGGCCGAATTTTTCGCCGACTTTTTCCAGCGTGCCGTTTTTGGAAAACCCAAGGGACTCATGCAGGTGTTTGCTGGCTGCGTTGTCCGCGGTGATCAGTGAGAGGATGCAGCGAAGAGCGGTTTCCTCCTTGGCAAAGCGAATGGTTTCGGTCATAAGGGCGCGGCCGCCGCTTTTGCCGCGATAGCGGGGATCGATGTATACCGACAGCTCGACGCAGCCGTCATAGGCGGCCTTTGGATTAAACGGGCTGAGCGTTGCGTAGCCGGCGACGGTGCCGTCCTCTTCCCAAACCGTCAGCCGATGCGCACCGACGTGTGCCTCAAACCAGCCGCGCCGCTGCTCGACGGTCAGCGGTAAAAGGTCAAACGTCGCGGTGCCGTGCAAAATTTCATAATTATAGATTTCCGTTAAGGCGGGCAGATCGTCCGCTTTTCCGAGTCGTAACATAAATTTTCACCTCTAAAGTTTGAAAAAAGCATCTTTTTTTGTTATTGTAGCACGGTTTTTGCCGAAATGCAATTGTTAATAACTCTGTGGAAATGTGTAAAGTAAAACGCTTGCGGTGCTTTGCGGCTTGACAAAGTCGCCCCCACTGTTTACAATGGTTTTGAAAAAAGGAAGCAGCCGGGTGATTTGTTTTGGTAAGACGCAGGATTTTTGCCGTGATCGCGCCCCCCGATATCTTCGGAAAGAGGAATAAGCTATGACACATTTTGAAATTGAACGGAAATTTTTGATTCGGCCGCTGGCGGATGTCAGCGCGCTTTCTTTTTGCAAAATGGAGCAGACCTATTTGCTTTCGGAGGGTGAAACCCGCCGAATACGCAAAACAGAAAGCTTAACGGGAACGGAGTATTTTTATACCGAAAAGAAACGCGTTACTGCACGGCGCTGCGTTGAAACGGAACGAAAAATCACAAAAGAAGAATACCTTTCGTTGTGGGAACAACGCGACATGATGCGGCAAACCATACGAAAGGTGCGTTATTACTATCCGTTCGGCGCGCTGTGCTTTGAAATCGATCAATATCCGTTTTGGGAAAACCAGTGGGTACTGGAGGCGGAACTGGAAGCGGAAACCCAGGAAATCACTTTTCCGCCCGACATTACGGTCATTCGCGAAGTGACCGATGAATACGCTTATAAAAATGCGGCGCTTGCCCTTAAAATACCGAAGGAGGATTTATGAGAAAAAGAAAAATATGTGCGATTTTGATGTTGGCTTGCCTGTGCCTGAGCGGCTGTGCATCTGAAGAAAATTTGCAGGCACATCTTCAAAAAAAGGAAACTTCTTTTACGCTTTGGGGCGCTTCGGGCACCAAAATGCTGGATCAATTGCTGGCGGAAAAGCCGGTTGAGCAAGTCTATTTGGAGCGGGTGGAAATTTCCGAGGGATTTTTGAAAACGGATTTTACCGTCAGCTATTCCGACTGTACGGCACCGAGAGAAGAAATTGATGTGGTGCAGGATGAGCAGGCGCTTAGCGATGCCTTTAAAAAGATATTGAACGATTGTAAGAGCAGCGGCGTAATCGTTTTTAAAGGGCGCGGAGACAATCCGCCGGATTTGTCGGAACTGCGCACCCGCTTGGAAAAAGAAAACTATCTGGATACCATGGGTGTGGACACGATCAACTATACGGTGGGAAACGGCGATTTTACCAAGGATTTAACGCTGGAATACCGTCTTTCGTTTTATGACGGGAAATCGGCGGATGAAATTAAGGCGGCCAGAGAAAGCGTACGGGAAAAAACGGCGCAGTTGGCCGATCGGCTGCGCGCGGACAGCACCTTGGAAACGGTGCGGCAAATTCACGACTGGCTGGTGGATCATGCCGCTTATGATGAAAAAGAGGAAAGCGTGCTGATCGATCATACGCCGTACGGCGTCTTGCTGGAGGGCAAGGGCGTGTGCGACGGTTACACCTATGCGGCAAAGCTGTTGCTGGACGCGGTGGGTATTGAAAACGAGGTGGCCATGGGTAAGGCAGACGGCGAGGATCACGCCTGGAACTTGGTACGCGTGGACGGACAGTATTATCACATGGACGTCACCTGGGACGACCCGGTGGATACAAGCGGGAAAAACCATAAATTATATGATTATTTTCTGATCGGCAACAAAAAAATGGCGGCGGA
Organism: uncultured Eubacteriales bacterium; assembly: GCA_934378025.1. Taxonomy (GTDB): domain Bacteria; phylum Bacillota; class Clostridia; order Oscillospirales; family QAKW01; genus Firm-08. Next base: position 3,305 of record CAKRPM010000023.1, read on the forward strand.
TCATACCTGGGAGAAACCGACGGTTACCGTGTCCGATCAAAATTTTCCGAAAAATTTTTAAAAAAGCCTTGACAAACTCATATACCTATGCTATCATGATATCACTTTAGCACGCTAAATCAACAAAATATAATCAAAACGAAAGGAAATGAGTATCATGAAAAAGCTTCGCAAAGTATTTGCCGTTTTGGCAGTTGTCGCCTTGGCGATGAGCATGTTGGTAGGTTGTTCCAAAAAGGAGCAAACCGATCTTGAGTATGTAAAAGAAAAAGGAAAGTTAATTGTCGGTATTACGGATTTTGAGCCGATGGATTATGAAAAAGACGGTCAATGGATCGGATTTGACGCCGATATGGCCAAGGCTTTTGCCAAAAGCCTTGGGGTGGACGTTGAATTTATCGTAATTGACTGGGACAACAAGGTCATGGAACTGGACGGAAAAACCATTGACTGCGTATGGAACGGCATGACGCTTAATGATGAGGTAAAGGCTTCCATGTCCTGCAGCAACGCATATTGCAACAACGCGCAGGTCGTAATCGTTCCCAAAGATAAGGCCGATCAATATCAAACCGCAGACGCTTGCAAAAACCTGAAATTCGCGGTAGAAGCGGGTTCCGCAGGAAAAGATGTAGCGGCGCAAAACGGTTATCAATATACCGAGGTAAAAGATCAGGCAACGGCATTGACCGAGGTAATCGGTAAAACCAGCGACGCGGCCATTATCGATTCGCTGATGGCGGGCGCCATGGTCGGCGAAGGCACCGGGTATGCCGAATTAACCTACACGGTGGGACTGAACAGTGAGGAATACGGCGTCGGCTTCCGCAAGGGCAGTGATTTGACGGAAAAGCTCAACGAGTTTTTCAAGACCAGCTATGCCGACGGCACTTTGCAAAAAACGGCAGAGACCTACGGCGTTCAGGCGGCACTGATCAAACAGTAAACATTTAAAAAAACAATGTAAAACGAGAACAGAGGGCGCGGTGCGCTCTCTGTTTTCGGAGTTTTAAAAGGAACATAGAATATGGCAAGTTTTATTGAAAATTTATTTAGCACCGTCGGGCAGGAGCTTGGAACGTTTGCCGATCAGTTCCCGACAGTGTTCGGTGCATTGAACAGCGGTTTTCTGCAAACGCTGAAATTGTTTTTTATTACGCTTTTGGGGGCGGTTCCGCTGGGACTTCTCATTTGTTTCGGCAGCATGAGCAAATTCAAGCCGCTGCGCGGCGTGGTGCGCACCGTGGTATGGATTGTACGCGGTTCGCCGTTAATGATACAGCTTTTGATTATATATTATTTCCCGGGGATTGTTTTTAAAACCGCTATATGGGGCAGCGGAGAAACCGGGCGGTTTGTAGCGGCCGCCGTGGCGTTTATTATCAATTACGCCTGCTATTTTTCCGAAATTTACCGCGGCGGAATTCAAGGCGTGCCGATCGGTCAGCAGGAAGCCGGCCAAGTCCTGGGGCTTTCCAAACGTCAAATTTTCTTTAAGGTGACGCTGCTGCAAATGATCAAGCGCATTGTGCCGCCGATGAGCAATGAAATTATAACTCTGGTAAAGGATACTTCTCTGGCCCGCATTATCGCTTTGCAGGAAATCATTTGGGCCGGTCAGGCATTTTTAAAGGGATCGCAGGGCATTGCCGGTCAGATTTGGCCGTTGTTCTTTACGGCGGTATATTATTTGATTTTCAGCGGCATATTGACCGTATTGTTTTCAAAGCTTGAGAAAAAGCTGGACTATTTCAGAAGTTAGGAGGAAATTTGATGGCGTTACTGCAGGTGGAAAATATTTACAAAAATTTCGCTAAAACAGAGGTTTTAAAAGGAATTTCCTTCGGTCTGGAAAAAGGCGAGGTGCTGGCAATCATCGGTTCGTCCGGCAGCGGAAAAACAACGCTTTTAAGATGCCTGAACTTTTTGGAGGAACCGGATCAAGGTACCATCACCGTGGGCGGGGAAACACTTTTCGACGCGGCGCAAAAAGGCAAAGAAAGCGACGCACAAATTCGTGAAAAGCGATTGCATTTCGGACTGGTGTTTCAAAATTTCAATTTGTTTCCGCAGTATTCGGTGTTGGAAAATGTTATGTTGGCGCCCAGACTTTTGAAAAAGTATGACGAGCAAACCATTAAGCGCCGCGCTGCGGAGCTGATTGACAGCGTGGGGCTGAGCGAAAAGGCGGCGGCGTATCCCTGCGAGCTTTCAGGCGGTCAGCAGCAACGCGTGGCGATTGCCAGAGCGCTTGCCATGCAGCCGGACATTTTGTGCTTTGACGAGCCGACCAGTGCTTTGGATCCGGAGCTGACCGGCGAGGTGCTGCGCGTCATCAAGGGGCTGAAAAGCACGCACAGTACCATGATCGTTGTTACGCATGAGATGGAGTTTGCCAAAAATGTGGCGGACAAGGTGATGTTTATGGCGGACGGCGTTATTGAGGAAATGGGGACGCCCGAACAGGTATTCGGCGCGCCGAAAAGTGAAAAGACGCGCGCTTTTTTGCAAAAATCCTTGGAAAGCATATAAATCCGAGCGCTCAAAAAATCGCAAAAAAGCGAATATCCTCGGCGAAAAAGACTTTACTTTTTTAAAAAAATATTGTATGATGAAATTGGAAAGAATTTCTTTCCGAAATAAAAATTGAATAGGAGAAGAAAGATGAAACATGTTAAATTGCTCGTATGTTTTATGTGCTTATTGTCATTGTCGGGGTGCGCTCGCCATCAGACGGGGTTCACTGTATCTTCGGGGATAAATCCCCGGATGCGGCTGTGTGACCTTCTGAATGGCGGCGATCTGATTTTGCGCGGCAAAGTGACGGAAATGAGCGATCAGTATTTAGCCTATGAGCGCGGCGAATCGTCCGAAAACGGCAATTATCAAACCACCGTGTACACCATTCAGGTGCTGGAGGTGTATAAGGGCGAGTGGAACGGCGATGTAATCAGCGGAAAGGTTTATAACGGTTTCGGCGTTCCGCCGGAGTATTTTGACCAATATCTTGAAACGGGTTCTTATACGCTCAGCAACGGAGACCGCGTTGTCGGAATAACGCCGCCGGAGTATGTTGATACCGATCGGGAATATATTTTTTGTATTCGAAAACTGAGCGAGGAGTCCCCGGCGTTTAATGATACAACCGGTTATCTTTTGGGCAGCTCTTTTCGCTGGGATGATGACGGGCATTACGTCTGCAGTTGGCCGGACGGACAGTCGGCTTTTGTCACACGGGACAGTATCTTGGACGATATCAAAAAAGCAGAAAAAGAAAAATAAATAAAAAGCGGTGCAGAGGGCGAAAACTGCCGTCTGCACCGTTTTCATTATACATTTGCGACCAATACTTTTACACCGCAGTGCCGGGTATATTCGAGGTCTTCCGGCGGCGCACCGCTGTCAGTGACCAGCATGTGCAAATTTCGCGTCGGGCAGGTGGTTACACCGGCGGAAAGGCCGAATTTTGTATGATCGACTGCCGCAATCACGGTGTCGGAGCGTTCCGCAATGGCTTTTTTCAGCATGGCAAGCTCCATGGAATAAGCCATAATGCCGCGGGTGGCCACATAACTGTCCGCCGAGAAAACGCTGATATCAACGGTCGGGAAAAAGGACAGACATTCGGCGGATAGAATGCCTGAGGTTGCCAACATATCGGTTTTGATCAATCCGCCGATACAATATACCTGCAGATCAGGGCAGGCGCCCAACATCGCAGCAGTGGTGAGCGAATTGGTCAGCACCGTTAAATTTTTTCGATGGATCAGACGGCGCGCCACCTCAAAAACCGTGGTGCCGCTGTCCAGCAGAACCGTGCAATGATCGGGAATTTGCGCCGCCACCAGCTCCGCCATGGCGCGCTTTTCCGGAACATTGGTCACCGCCCGCGTGTCCCATTGTTCAATGGCGCCCAGCGGGGAAAGCGGGAGATGATCGGAGATTTGCGCACCGCCGTAAAAACGGCGGATAAATCCCTCCTCCTCCAATTTGTCCAAATCGCGGCGAATGGTGGCGATGGATACGCCGAAATGACGGCAAAGATCATCGTTTTGAATACTTTTTTTCTGAAGCAAAAGATGCTTGATTTGGGAAATTCGATCCGATTTCATAGTAGGCCTCCGTTCATGAGAATTGTAACAAACCGAGCAGATGCTGTCAATGATATTTCGAGAAAACTTTACAAAATTTGATCGGTTTGATCGTTTTGTCTGAAAAACACCGCCGCAACATTGACAAACAATCATGCTGATTTTATACTGAGGGTATCACCAAATAAATGAAGGAGGACCCTCGAAAATGAACAAAAACATTGCAGTCATCGGCGCCGGCAACGGCGCGCACACTTTAGCGGCGGATCTGGTACATCGCGGTTTCAGCGTCCGTATGTATGAGCAGAGCAACTACATGGAAAAATTGGAAACACTTTGCAAAACCAAAAAGATCCATGTAACCGGCGTTATGAACTACACTTCCGAAATCGAAATGATTACGGACGACATGGCCAAAGCCATTGAAAAAGCGACCTACATTGCCGTAGTGACGCCGTCTTTCGCGCACGAGGCCATTGCCGAGAAAATGAAAGGCATCATTCGCAAAGATCAAGTAATCGTATTGTATCCGGGTGCTTTCGGATCATTGGTATTTCGCCGTATTTTGGGCGATGAATGCCCGGTCGTTGCCGAGACCAACAATCTGCCGTACGATACAAGACTGAAAGGACCTGCCACCGTATATTGCTCCGGGATCAACCCGATCAATGTGGCGTTTTTTCCGTCGAATGCGGCGAATGATTATCTGGAAGATGTTCAGCAAATCATGCCGATCGGCTATGTATATAAAGACGTGCTGGAGTGCGGCTTGTCACTGGTAAATCCCGCGCTTCACTCGGGCGGTTGCCTGATTAACATGGGCATGATGGAGCAGCCCAGCCGCGGCGCGTTTTATCTGTATGAGCATTTCACGCCCGGCGCTGCGAAAATCGACGTTGTATTGGACAGAGAGCGCAAAGCAATCGGTAAGGCATTCGGATATGACTTGCGGCCGATTGAGGATTTTGTGAAACTGCCGCAAGGCGAGCAAATCGGTTGGGAAAGACTTTATATGCAGATGCACGGCGATGTGGCGTTGACGCCGATTTCCGGTCCGGACACCATCTGGAGCCGTTATATGACCGAGGACTGCCCCAACGGACTGGTGCCGTGGAGCGCTCTGGCCGATGTGGCCGATGTGGACACACCGACCATCGATGCGGTGGTTACAATTTACAGCCATGTACATGAGCGCGATTGGTGGAACATCGGGCGCAAATTGGAAAATCTCGGCTTAGACGGACTGTCCAAGGACGAAATTTTGCACTATGTCGCCACCGGCGAGCGCAAGGCGTAATAGGCTTATGATTAAGGCAGTTGCGTTTGATCTGGATCATACGCTGTATGATCGGGATAAAACATACGAAAAAATGCTGGACGGCTTTATGAATTTCTTTCACGAAGAGCTTCGCGATGACGTTTCCCGTGAAGAGGTATTAAAAGCGCTGCAGGACTCTGACCGACAAGGAATTTATGAGGGCTGGCATTTTGAAGGGATTTATGCCCGTTTATTGGCAACCGGAATTTTCAAAAAAGAGCCGGGCTTTGATAAATATTACTTTCAGTATATGGAAGGCGCCTATCCTCCCGCTATCACGGAGTACGATGATACCATGAGTACGCTGCGGGCGCTGCGGGAGCGCGGGTATAAGCTGGGCATTTTAACCAACGGCCCCTCGGACTACCAACGGGAAAAACTGCGCAATACAAACATTATGAGCTGTATTGACGCGCTGGTGGTCGGCGGCGATTTACCCGAGGAAAAACCGGCGCGCGTTGCTTTTGAGAGCATTGCACATTTGCTGGGCTGCGACTTGGAGAAAATCGCTTTTGTGGGCGACAATCCGGTTGCGGATATGGATGGCGCGAGAAGATGGGGATTGACCCCCATTTGGATGCGTTCCATCGGGATTTGGAATCCGGAAATTCAGCCAGTTGAAAAATCAATCGGGCGGTTAAGCGATCTTTTGGAGCTGTTGCCGCCCCTGTAAGAGGTGAGCGGATGCAGTATATTTTAAGTGTTGATCAAGGAACAACCGGTACAAGAGCCGTGTTGTTCGATGAAAAGCTGAACATTGTTTGCAGCGCGTATTGCGAGCATGCTCAGATTGTGCCGTGTCCCGGGCAAACCGAGCACGACGCCATGGAAATTCTACATAATGTCAAAAAGCTCAGCGCCAAGGTATTGATGCAGGCAAAAGACATGGGAATCGAGCTGTCAAAGGTTCGTTGCATGGGGCTTGCCAATCAGGGGGAAACCGTTGTGGCGTGGGATCGCACCGACGGTAAACCGCTGGCCGGTGCGGTCGTTTGGCATTGCACGCGATCGGCGGGTATTGCCGCAGAGCTTGCAAGCGACGGCGCATTTGCCGAGCTGGTGCGAAAGCACACGGGATTGATGATCGACGCTTATTTTTCAGCGACAAAAATTGTTTGGCTGCGTGAAAATGTACCGGCGGTAAAACAGGCGGTGCAGGCGGGAAACGCTTTGTTCGGGACATTGGACAGCTTTTTGATTTGGTCCTTGACGGGGCGGTATGTCACGGACGCCGCCACGGCCTCCCGCACCATGCTTTTTAACATTCATACCGGCGATTGGGACGCGGAAATTTTAAAACGCTTGGATATCGATCGGAATATGCTGCCCGAGGTATTGGACAATTGTGCTGATTTCGGAACAGCGAAGATCCCGCTGGAGGGAGAGGTGTTTGAGGTGCCGGTTACCTCGTCCGTGGTGGATCAGCAAGGTGCGCTGTTCGGTCAGGGGTGTTTTGCCCCGGGTATGGCCAAGGCCACATACGGAACCGGTTGCTTTGCCCTGATGAATACCGGGGAAAAGCCGGTATACTCCTCGCATGGACTGCTGACCTCCATCGGCTGGCGGCTGAACGGCAAAACCACCTATGTGCTGGACGGCGCGATTTATATGGCGGGAGCCGTTACGCAATGGCTGCGGGATAAAATGCAGATGATTGAGAACTACGGGCAGTTAGACGAGCTTTCGCTTTCGGTTTCGGACAATGCGGGCATATATTTTGTAACAGCCTTTTCGGGTCTGAGCGCCCCGATTTGGAATCCGCGTGTCAAGGGAACGGTGGTCGGATTGACCACGGCGGCGAAAAGAGCGCATTTTGTGCGTGCGGCCTTGGAATCGGTGGCATACCAAGTCGGTGATTTGCTGACCTGTTTTTCGCAGGATTTTGAACCGGTGCGGCAGCTGCGGGTGGACGGCGGATTGAGTCAAAGCCGCTTTTTGATGCAATTTCAGGCGGACATCGCCGATCTTGAGGTGACGCGTATGAAAACCTGTGAGG